>NZ_JBFUGA010000016.1:0-105396 GCF_056403155.1 Methylobacterium sp. P3_A11 | reverse complement strand
GGCGGCGGGTGCGGACGACGCGGCCCCGTCCCGGCGCGGGCGCCGGCACGGGCGCGCGAGGCATGCCGAGAAGAAGTCGGCCACGCCGCCCGGGATGCAGCAGGCCACCCCGGTGGCGATCTTCGGCGACTGGAACGTGTTCGTGAACGGCGACGGCCGCAGCAAGCTCTGCTACGCCATCGCCCAGCCGCAGACGCGCTCGCCCAAGACCCTGAAGCGCGACACCGCCTACCTGTTCGTGAGCGTCCGGAAGGGCGAGAACGTGCAGAACGAGGTGGCGGTGATGCTGGGCTTCCCGTCGAAACCCGCGGCCTCCCAGATCAAGCCCGGCGCGGCGGCCGCCCCTTCCGATCCGAGCCTCAATCTCGGCGCCAGCCGCTACGGCCTCGTGGTGAAGGACGGCAACGCGTGGCTGCAGAACCCCGCCGAGGAGGCGCGGGTCGTCACCGAGATGAGCGCCCGCAACCCCAAGCTCGTGATCAAGACCACGTCGCTCCGCGGGAGTCCGACGAGCGACGAGTACGCCCTCGGCGGGTTCGCGGAGGCGATGAAGCGGACCCGCGACGAGTGCAGCAAGTAGCGCGCGGCTCAGGCGCGGCGCAGGGCCGGCCGACCCGCGCGCGCGGCCGGCCGGGTCTGGGCGTTCATGCGTGCCCGGGCGGCGCGGGCGGCCTGCTCGGCGGTGCGGAAGACGACACCGTCCAGACCGTCGAAATCCCGCGCCGATGAGAAGAATCGGACCCCGCGCCCCTCGGGTACGGCGATTCCGGCGGTGATCTCACCGATCTCGATCACCCGGGCCGGTGCGGTGCGCGGGGCCATCGGGTCGGCGGGATCGGGGCGGTCTTCGGGCGTGAACTCTGCGAAACTGTGCATCGGATTGGGAACTCCCTCGGCCGCGGCGCAAGGCCGTGCCGGATCGCGTCGGCTGCTACGGAGGATCGGCGGGCTATCGTCGACAGCGCCGACGATCGGCACGGGAGCAGGGCGCGTTCGGGAGCGGGAATCGAAAGGACTGCGTTCGACTGATCATCGGACGTCCTCCAGACTGAAGGACCGCGCGGCGCAGGGGCCGTCGCAGTGCTTTAGCGTTTGATCACGCGGCGCAAGCGACGCTTCTCAAATCACCGCGGCCGGAGCGTTCGGCGCCTGGGGCGCGGCTGTTCCGACACCTTGAAGATGGAGGCGGTGCCGCCGGCCGTCAACGGAACGGACTTGCGAATTTCGCGGCCCTTCTGGCAGGAAGCCGGTCCCGGCCGCGCTCCGGAGAGACGGGATCGTTCAGGCCGCGGCGAGGACCGCAGCGAGGGCGGAGAAGTCCGAGAAGATCCGGCTGGCGCCCGCCCGCAGGAGGTCTGCCCCCGCCGGGTCGTGCCCCCAGTGGCCGCCCCCGGTGAAGCCCGCCACCCGCATGCCGGCGCTCCGGGCGGCCGTGACCCCGGGCACGCTGTCCTCGATCACCAGGCAGGCGGCCGGATCGACGCCCATGCGCGCGGCGGCGAACAGGAACAGGTCGGGGAAGGGCTTGCCCCGGGACACCTGCACCGAGGAGAAGACGCGCTCGCCGAACAGGGGCAGCAGCCCGGTCAGGGTCAGGGAGTGGCGCAGCCGCACGGGATCGCTGCTCGAGGCCACGCAGACCGGCAGGTCCAGGGCGGCCACGGCCTCGGCGACGCCGCGCATCGCAATCAGCTTCGCGTCGAACAGCGCCAGGGTCTCGGCCTTCACCGCCTCGACGAAGCCCGGGGGGGCGGTGATTCCGTAATCGCGGGCGATATGCGCCATGATCGAGGGCATCGCCGTGCCGGTGAAGCGCGCGCCCACGGTGGCGCGATCGATATCGACGCCGATCCGGTTGAGCCCCGCGGTGAGGCAGGCGAGGCTCAAGGGTTCGCTATCGACCAGAACGCCATCGCAATCGAAGATCACGAGGCCGAGGTTCTCCGCACGCGCGTCCAAGGTTCACCGTTCCCGCACACGGCCCGCCGCCGCCGGGCGAGGCTGTGGCACGCGTCCGGTGACCGGGCAACAGGCCGTGCCGGCGTTCGCACCGGCCGCTTGCACCGGGCGTCGCGGACCCATACTCCCGTGGCGGGCGCGCCCGCGCACCCGCCACAGCCCACAGGGCAAGGTCGACACGGCACGGCTCAGAAGGCCCCGCGATGTTCCGCTTCCTGGCCCGGGTCCTGGGCTTTCTGCTGATGGCCGGCGGCTTCGTCGCGCTGGTCTATGACGGCGCCCGATCGATCGCCAACAACGGCCTGCGGGTGACGCCGCTCTCCGACCTGATCGCCACCCTGTTCAAGGACAAGGCGGGCGCCCTGCAGGGCAGCGTGGAGGGGGCGGCCCCCTGGCTCTGGCACATTCTGGGCCTGCCGCTCACGCTGGCGCCGGTCTCCCTGATCGGCCTCGGCCTCGGCGCGGCGCTGCTCTGGCTCGGCCAGCCGGGCCGCGAGCCGATCGGCTTCCTGACGAGGCCCTGAGCGTCGCGCGGATTCTGGGCCGGATCCTAGCGGGCCGCGAGCTTGGCTTCGGCCTCGGCGAGGGCGCGTTTCAGCCGCTCGATCTCACCTCTCAGCGCATGGTGCTCGCTCACGTCGAACTGCGATGCGAAGAAGTAGACGACCCGGCCCTCCGCATCCCGCACCGGCCCGACATAGAGGGCGTTCTGGAAGGTCGTGCCGTCCTTGCGGTAGTTGAGGAGGTCGACCTGGACGTCGTCCCCCTGCCGGATGCCGTCCCGGAGCCGGTCGACGGCCGCCGGATCGGTGTCGGGACCCTGCAGGAAGCGGCAGTTGCGGCCGACCACCTCGAGCCGGGTGTAGCCGGTCAGCTTCAGGAACGCGTCGTTCACGAAGACGATCGGGTTGTCGTACTGGGACGGATCCGTGATGATCATCGGCATCCGGGTCGCGCGCACGGCCGCGGCGAAGGGGTCGCCCCGGTGCGCCTCCGCCTTCAGGTTGGCCGGCACATGGCTCGTCGCGGTCCCGCCCGTCTCCATCCAGATCGGTTCCCCTCGCGCCCCGCAGGACGGCCCTTCGGGGGCGTCCCTCGGGTTACAAGCCGGAATTCGCCACCGACGTCCAGCCTCGCGTCGGCGTTTCCCGATGTCGCGGACGCGAAGGCTGTCCCGGTATCCGCGCTGCCCTGTCGGAGCGGTCTCGGCGGCATCGGCGTCAGCGGCGCGGCGGGGCCGCAGATCGCCGCCTGAGCCTCACGGGCTGCTGCCGGGCCGCGTCTGCGCGCCCGGCGCCGCGGGCGCGGAGCGGTTGCCCCCCGCCAGGGGGGGCGTGCTGTTCGGGCTGCGCAGCACGATCAGCACGCTGCCCAGGACCGAGAGGGCGACGGCGGTGGCGAGGAGGAGGAAGAGCCAGCGGGGCATCCGGTGGCGTTAGCACATCGGGCCGGCGGGTCGAACCGGCCGAAGCGCTGCACCACCCCGTCTACGGCGCCTTCAGCACCGTCCGGCAGGCCGAGGGCAGCGCCGCCATGGTCATGGCCGGCTTGGGCTTCGGCGGCACCTTCGGGGGCTTCGGGTGGAGCACCTTGTCCGAGAACCAGTAGCCGAGGTCGTCGCAGCCGTCGCCCGGAGGCGGCGCGCCCTGAGGCTGGCACTCCTCCTGGCCGGCCGGGCAGGAGAGGCGGATATGGTAGTGATAGTTGTGCCCGTACATCGGGCGCACCTTGGACATCCAGCGGCTGCCCGCGGCGTCGCGGCAGAGCGCCTTCTTGATCGCCGCGTTGACGAAGATGCGCTCCACCTCCGGCTGCTCGGCGGTCATCTTGATCAGCTGCAGATGCGTCGGCGTCCACACCTGCGGATCGATATCGAGGCGGTCGGGCCGGACCATGTCGGTCGCCGAGGTCTCCTCGCGCTCCGCCCGGCTCATGCGGTGGTCGGGCATCGGCGTCAACCAGACATCGGCGTCGATGCCGATCTGGTGGGAGGCGTGGCCGGTGATCATCGGGCCGCCGCGGGGCTGGGCCATGTCACCCACGAGCAGCCCCGGCCAGCCGACCCGGGCGGCCTTCTGCGACAGGCGCTCGATGAAGTCGACGAGGTAGGGCGTGCCCCACATCCGGTTGCGCGACGGACGCATGACCTGCCAGTTCTGGCCGTCGAGCGGCAGCGCCTCACCCCCGGAGAAGCAGCCCTTGGCGTAGAAGCCGTAGATATGGGCCGGACCGGAGGACGCCCGGGTGACGCGGCCGAACAGGGCCTTGGCGGGGGTCGAGGGCGCGTCGGGATGCTCCAGGGGCGGCAGCGGCTTCGGGGTGAGGCTGCCGCGGTCCTGGGCCTGGGCGGCGGCGGGCAGGAGCAGGGCGGCGAGCGCGAGGCTCTGGGCGAAACGCGGCATCGGCATGCGGGGTTGTTCGTCCGGCTGGAGAGGGCGGGCGCGGGTGCCCGCGGGACCCTCGCTCAGGGCCGGGGCGATTTTCGGGCAGGCAGCCCGCATCCCCGCGAGCACCGGCCCGGGCACCGAGCCTGCCGATCGGGTTCTCCCTCAGGCCGGTCTCGCGATCCTTCCGACCGCGCGATGCGGACACGCGGCCGCGCCGCGGCCCTCAATGCTGACGGCGGGTCACCGGGCCGGACCAGCCGGGGAGGTAGTCGGCATCCTTGGACTTGGCGAGCGACATCGCCTTCTCCAGGGCGGAGGAGAAATCGCCCTCGATGCGCTTCTCCTTGACGTTGCGCCGCAGGAAGTCGGCCCACAGGAACTCGCTGAACGGGGTCGTGTCCTTGGCGAAGCCGCCGGCCCGGCGCAATTCGCCGGCGAGGCTGCGGTACGGATCGTCCGCCAGGGCATCCACCGACCTCGGGATCTCCTTGAAGGCCTGGCGCACGCCCTCGGCATCGTAGGGATGCACCCAGGACTTGTGGTCGCACACCGTCCAGAACGCGTCCTTGTCGAGGTAGTGCAGGTCGGCCACCACGGTGACGAGAACGCTCTCGACCCCCTCCTCGTGGAGGGCGCAGGCGAGGTGGTGGTGATCGATGATGTAGTGGTGCTTCTTCGGCCCCAGCAGCGTCGGGATCATGTGGGCGCCGAGGAATGCCTTCTTCTTCTCGCCGTCGTATTCCCGCCAGCGGCGCCGCTTCTCCGACACCTCCCGATAGCCCACCGTCATCTGCGTGGGGCGCAGCTCCGCGATCGGCACGGGTTTCAGCAGCGGCTCTCGGTTGGTCATGGGCGATGCTTCCGGCGTGGATTTGTCACGCAAATGTCACAACGCGGCCGCGATCAGAAGAGCGAAGGGGCGGGACCCCTCTCACGTTTCCGGGATGAGGCCCGCGCGAACGGTCTCCAGGACGAACACGCGAATCGCCGACGACAGGTTCTGGCCGCTGCGTCGGGCATCGATCGTGCCGACGAGCGCCTGGACCGACTGGCCACGGGCTTCGGCGATCTCCCGGAGCGCGCCCCAGAACGGATCCTCCAGGGATACGCTGGTGCGGTGGCCGGCGATCATCACCGAGCGCTTGGTGATGCCCGCACTCATGCCGACGCGGCCGCCCTTCCCGTCTTTGCGAGCGGAGCGAAGCAATCCAGGGCAGCGCGATCCTGGTCGGCGTGGCGCAACTGGATTGCTTCGCTCCGCTCGCAAAGACGGTGAGGCTGCCGCATCCGGATCCGCTTTCAGTCAGCTGCGTCAGGATCCGGCGCGCCCCGCTCCAGGCGATGGCCCTCGTGGCGCTCGGTCTCCAGGGCCTTGCGGCGCTGCTGGAGCGTCTTGGCCTTCTTCGGCTGCCCGAAGGCGATCCGGTTGGATTCGGCCTTCGTGTCGGCGTCGGCACGGGCCTTTGCCTTGCGGACCTGACGCAGGTTGATGATCTCGGCCATGGATCGCCTCCCGTGACCGGCGCAGGAGACCCCGCGCCGGCAAGTCCCCAACCTTAGTCGGCGCTCGGCGCCAGCATGGTCTCTGGCCGGACCACGCGCTCGAACTCCGCCTCGGTCACGTAGCCGAGGCGCAGCGCCTCCTGCTTGAGGGTGGTGCCGTTCTTGTGCGCGGTCTTGGCGATCTCGGCGGCCCTGTCGTAGCCGATCGAGGGGGCCAGCGCGGTCACCAGCATGAGCGAGCGGCTCATCAGGTCGGCGATCTTGTCCTCGTTGGCCTTGATGCCGACCACACAATTGTCGGTGAAGCTCACCGCCGCGTCGGCGAGCAGGCGCACCGATTGCAGCACCGCGTTGGCGATCACCGGCTTGAACACGTTGAGCTCGAAATTGCCCTGGCTGCCGGCGAAGCTCACCGTGGTGCCGTTGCCGATCACCTGGGCGCAGACCATGGTCAGGGCCTCGCACTGGGTCGGGTTGACCTTGCCGGGCATGATCGAGGAGCCGGGCTCGTTCTCGGGCAGGGACAGCTCGCCGAGGCCCGAGCGCGGACCCGAGCCGAGGAAGCGGATGTCCTGGGCGATCTTGAACAGGCCGGCGGCGAGCGCCGCGAGGGCGCCCTGGGTGAACACCAGGGCATCGTGGGTGGCGAGCGCCTCGAACTTGTTCTCGGCCGAGGTGAAGGGCAGCCCGGTCAGCTCGGCGACCTTGGCGGCGAAGCGCTCCGCGAATTCCGGATGGGCGTTGAGGCCTGTGCCGACCGCGGTGCCGCCCTGGGCGAGCGCCAGGACCCCAGGCAGGGTCGCGGCGACCCGCGATCCGCCGAGCGCCACCTGTGCGGCGTAGCCGGAGAATTCCTGGCCCAGCGAGACCGGCGTGGCGTCCTGCAGGTGGGTGCGGCCGATCTTGACGATCGACTCGAACGCCTTGGCCTTGGCGTCCAGGGCGCCGTGCAGGTGGGACAGCGCCGGCAGCAGGCGCCCCTGGATCTCCCGCGCCACCGCGATGTGCATGGCGGTGGGGAAGGTGTCGTTGGAGGACTGGCCGCGGTTGCAATGGTCGTTCGGGTGGACCGGCGACTTACCGCCGCGCTTGCCCCCGAGGCGCTCGTTGGCGAGGCTGGCGATCACCTCGTTGGCGTTCATGTTCGACTGTGTGCCCGAGCCGGTCTGGTAGACGACGAGGGGGAACTCGTCGTCGTAGCGGCCCTCGACGACCTCGGCGGCCGAGGCCGCGATCGCGTCGGCCAGCGCCGGCTCGAGGGCGCCCAGATCCTTGTTCACCAGGGCGGCGGCCTGCTTCACGACGCCCAGGGCGTGCACCAGCGGCGCCGGCATCCGGTCGGTCCCGATCTTGAAGTTCTGGATCGAACGTTGGGTCTGCGCACCCCAGTAGCGATGCGCCGGGACCTCGATCGGACCGAAGGTATCGGACTCGGTGCGGGTGGCGGTCTCGGTGGGCGACATCGTGGCCTCTACGTCTGGTGCAGTGCGGTGCCTACTTAAATGAGGCGCGGGTGAATCGCGATGCCGGTTTTCCCGGCACCCCGACAAGAGCGGACCTCTGTTCCCGCCGGACAAGGAGCCGATGAGCGCGACGATCGACCTGCCCGAGCCCCCCACCCGGTTCCGCCCCGCCGTGCCGCCGCGCCTGCGCGAGCCCCTCGGCCTGTTCGCGTTCCTGCGGGCGGCTCGGAAGAACCCGATCACCACCTGGATGGACGCGCATTTCAAGCTGCCGGTGGTGGCGGCCGAAGGCGCGATGGGCCGGATCACCCTGGTGAGCGACCCGGCGCTGATCCGTTACCTGCTCATCGAGAATGCGGACGGCTACCGCAAGGACGACCTCCAGCGCCGGGTCCTCGCCCCCGGGCTCGGCAACGGCCTGCTCAGCGCCGAGGGCGACGAGTGGCGGCTTCAGCGCCGGACGCTGGCGCCGATCTTCAACGCCCGCACGGTCCAGGGATTCTCCGAGGCGATGAACGCGGCCGGCGCCCGCCTCGCCCGCCGCCTCGGCCGCCGGGCTGGCAAGCAGGTCGACGTGGCCCTCGAGATGACCCGCGTCACCCTCGACGTGCTGGAGCGGACGATCTTCACCCAGGGTTTGCCGAGCGATCCGGATGCTCTGGGCCGCGCCATCACGCGCTTCCTGGAGGCGGTGGGGCCGATCGACCCCCTCGACGTGTTCGGCGTGCCCGATTTCGTCCCCCGGATCGGCCGCCTGCGGGCGCGGCCGGCGGGGCGCTTCTTCGCCGAGGTGGTCGACGAACTCATCGCCCGGCGCAAGGCGCTGATGGCGCGGGGCGAGGCGCCCCGGGACCTCCTTACCCTGCTCCTCGCGGCGCAGGATCCCGAGACCGGCAACGGCCTCTCCGACCTCGCCGTGAAGGCCAACATCGTCACCTTCATCGCGGCTGGGCACGAAACCACCGCCAATTCCCTGACCTGGGCTCTGTACTGCCTCTCGCAGGATCCCGCCGCGCAGGCGCGGATCGAGGCCGAGGTCGATGCGGCCGGGCCGGGGGACTTCGCCATCGAGGCGCTGCCCTTCACCCGGGCGGTGATCGAGGAGGCGATGCGGCTGTTTCCGCCGGTTCCGTTCCTCAGCCGGCAGGCGATCCGGGACGACCGGCTCGGCCGGATCAAGGTCCCGCGGGGCTCGCTGGTGATGATCGCGCCCTGGGTCCTCCACCGCCACCACTTGCTCTGGGAGGATCCCGACGCCTTCGTGCCGGAGCGGTTCCTGCCGGAGCGGCGCGACGTGATCGCCCGCTTCGCCTACCTGCCGTTCGGGGCGGGGCCGCGGGTCTGCATCGGCCAGAGCTTTTCAATTCAGGAGGCCGTGATCGTGCTGGCGCATGTGGTCCGGGCGGTGCGCTTCCGGTTACCGGAGGATCACCTGCCGGTCACGCCGCTCCACCGGGTGACGCTTCGGCCGGAGCACGGCCTGCGCATGGAGGCCGTGGCGCGGGGCTAATCGCTCCGGCGTGCCTCGAGCTTGCGCGTGTTGTGGTCGTAGATCCGGCTCGCGATCCAGACGCCGGCAAAGGTCACGGCCGACATCGCTAAAGCGATGCCAAGAATCTGGTTTGCATAGGCCTGGGTCATCCGATCAATCCTCCAGGCGCAGGAATCTGATCACCAGCTGACCCATCAAATGTAGGACGATTGCCGCTGTCAGCAAAGTCCACCCCCCTCGGCGAGCAGATCCAGATGCCGCTGTGCGAGGGGATTGATCACGGCGATGCCGATCGTCGCGATTGCCGACGCGTTCAACAGAATCGCGACCAGCTTAAGGCCCTCGTCGAAGCGCTTCGCGCGATGCTTCCGCGAAGCGACCGACAGCATCGGCTGCGGACCGTGTCGTCCACCGCATGAAGCCCGGGGCCGTCGATTCGGCCCGGGACAGGTTCAGCTCTTCTTGCGGAACGCGTCCAGGCTCACGACCTCGGCGCTGCCTTCCTCGCCTTCTTTCTTGGCGGCGGGGCGGGGCGCCTTCTCGTCGGCCTTGCCGGTGGATTTCTCGCCCTGCGCGGCCGGCGCCGGAAGCCCTTTCGGGGCGCTCGCTCCGATCGTGGCGACTTCGGCGGCCTTGGGGCGGACCTCGCCGGGTTCGGAGCCTGCCCCCCGCGGTCCCGGCTTGGCCGGTGCGGTGTTCGCCTCCTCGGGCGTCTCGCCAGCCTCGCTGAGGTCGAACTTCAGGCCGAACTGGACGGAGGGGTCGAAGAAGCCCGACAGGGCGTCGAACGGCACCAGCAGCCGCTCCGGCACGCCCGAGAAGGACAGCCCGACCTCGAAGGCATGCTCGGTGACGTTCAGGTCCCAGAACTGGTGCTGCAGGACGATGGTCATGTCCTGCGGGTACTTCTCGCGCAGGGCCTGCGACATCCGGACCCCGGGCGCCTCGGTCCGGAACGAGACGTAGAAATGGTGCTCGCCCATCAGCCCTTCGCGGGCCGCGTCGGTCAGCACCTTGCGCACCACGCCGCGCAGGGCGTCCTGTACCAGGAGGTCGTAGCGGATCAGGTCGTCTGCCATCTGCGGTCGCGCTCTAGCCCGGTCTGCGCCCGGCGCCCCGCCGCGGATGGCCGGACCGAGGAATGAAGTGGAGGCTTCTGGTGCCAGGTGCCTCCGGACCCCGCCTATGCGGTGCTACCCGCTAGGACTTCAGATCGGTATTGGGGACCGCTTACGCGGCCACCGCCACCGGAGCAAAGTTGTCGTTGGCAACTCTTGCGAAGGCCCGATAACGGCGGAACCATGCCGAGCGAAAG
Source organism: Methylobacterium sp. P3_A11 (assembly GCF_056403155.1). NCBI lineage: Bacteria > Pseudomonadati > Pseudomonadota > Alphaproteobacteria > Hyphomicrobiales > Methylobacteriaceae > Methylobacterium > Methylobacterium sp. P3_A11. The sequence goes on along the minus strand of NZ_JBFUGA010000016.1, from coordinate 95,277 downwards.
TCCAACCTTTACGCCCTCGTCGATCCTAACTTCGCCCCCGCCGGAGCCCAGGCTCGTGACACGCCCCTTGCGGCAGCATGTCCTGGGTTCGGGTGGAGGCGCCGGGTACCGCCCCCGGGTCCGATAGGTTTATTGCGAAGAACGTTTATCGCCATAGCCGGCCTCGCGACCGGCACCCAAGATATAGAGGGGATCGGTCCGGTTTTGAAGCCCGATCGTGTCGCGCCGCTGTCTCAGGGCGAGTCTCTCGGCGAGGCTGTTGCCGGAAGCGCGCAGTCGCGTCCCGGCGCGTCGCCCGATGTCCCGCATCCCGGCGTCGGACGGGCGATCTGGAGCCTCATCGCCCTGGTCGCGCTCGTCGTCTTCTACCTCGGTGCCGCGAGCCTGCTCGCGCTGGGAAGCGTCCGCGTCGGGTTCGATCTGTGGAGCGGGATCGACCCGTTCCTGCCGCCGGAGCGGCGCCCGTTCCTGGGCGCGGTGGAACTGGCCCACCGTGCCTTCGCCACCGATGCCCTCCGGCAGGTGTTCCTTGCCGGTCTGGTGGTGGGCGCCGCGTGGTGGCGGGACCGGACCGGCTGGCGGCGGCGCCTCGCCCTCGATCGTGAGCGCCCGAACGGGATGCGGCCCGTGGCGCTGCTGGGTGTCCTCCTCGTCTGGCCGGTGCTGCACATCGTCTGGGTGACCGGCACGGCGGAGCTGTTCGGCGCGAGCTTCGGCCAGCACGTGCGGCTGTCGCCGTTCATGAGCCAGGCTGCGGTCGCGGCGTGGCTTGCCTATCTCGCGATCCTCGCCCCGGTGGCCGAGGAGCTGCTCCTGCGCGGCGAGGCCTATGCCCGGACCGAGGCGGTTCTCGGACCCAGGGCCGCCATCCTGGTCACCGCGATCATCTTCGCCGCCGCCCACATCTCGTCCTGGGGGCTCGCCCGGCCGGTCTCGCTGCTGCCCCTCGCCCTGGCGCTCGGCTGGCTGCGCTGGCGCACCGGCCGCCTCTGGCCCGGCATCGCCCTGCATGGCTGGTCGAACCTCGCCCTCGTCACCTACCTGCTCTGGCCGCCCTGACCGCCGGGCCGCGTGACGACGGTGGACAGATGCCGCCGTCGAACTTGCCGGGCGCTCCGCCCGCGCGCAGGAATGCACGATGGACGCTTACCAGGACCTGCTGCGGCGCATCCTCGACGAGGGCGCCGCCAAGGACGACCGCACCGGCACCGGGACGCTCTCGGTGTTCGGCCACCAGATGCGCTTCGACCTCGCGGCGGGCTTCCCGCTGGTCACCACGAAGCGCCTGCACCTGCGCTCGATCATCCACGAACTGCTCTGGTTCCTGGCCGGCGACACCAACGTGGCGGCGCTCCGGGCGAACGGCGTGACGATCTGGGACGAGTGGGCGGACGCGGACGGCGATCTCGGCCCGGTCTACGGCAAGCAGTGGCGCTCCTGGGAGAAGCCGGGCGGCGGCACCGTCGATCAGATCGCCTGGGTGCTTGACGAGATCCGGCGCAACCCCGACTCCCGTCGCCTGATCGTCTCGGCCTGGAACCCGGCCGACCTCGACCGCATGGCGCTCGCCCCCTGCCATTGCCTGTTCCAGTTCTACGTGAGCGAGGGGCGGCTCTCCTGCCAGCTCTACCAGCGCTCGGCGGACGTGTTTCTCGGCGTGCCGTTCAACATCGCGAGCTACGCGCTCCTGACCCACATGATCGCCCAGGTGACCGGCCTCGGGGTCGGCGATTTCGTCCACACCTTCGGCGATGCCCATCTCTACCGGAACCACCTGGAGCAGACCCGCACCCTGCTGACCCGCGCCCCGCGCCCGCTGCCGCAGCTGCGGATCAACCCGGAGGTCCGCGACCTCTTCGCCTTCCGATACGAGGACTTTTCCGTCGCGGGCTACGACCCGCATCCGGCCATCGCGGCCCCGGTGGCGGTATGAGCCCGATCGTCTCCCTCGTCGCAGCCGTCGCCCGCAACGGCGTGATCGGCCGCGACAACGGCCTCGCCTGGCATCTCTCCAGCGACCTGAAGCGGTTCAAGGCGCTGACCATGGGCAAGCCGATGCTGATGGGCCGGCGGACCTGGGACTCGATCGGGCGGCCGCTGCCCGGCCGCCGCACCCTGGTGCTCACCCGGGACCGCGGTTTCCGCGCCGCGGGGGCCGAGATCGTCCACGACTGGGAGGCGGCGCTGGCCGCCGCCGCCGGGACGGAGCTGATGGTGGTGGGCGGCGCCGAGATCTACGCCCTCGCCCTCCCGTTTGCCGACCGGCTCCACCTCACCGAGGTCGCCGCCGAGCCCGAGGGCGACGTGCGATTCCCGGCCTTCGACCACGGCCGGTTCCGGGAGACGCGCCGCGAGGCGCATCCGGCGGGACCCCGGGACGAGCACGCCTTCGCCTTCGTCGATTGGGAGCGCGTCCGCTGAGGCGCGCCGCCGCATTTGCGTTCCACGCCGCGCATGCCCACCTGCCTGCCTTGACAGCATGGGGCGTGCGCCCGCAGGTGCCTGTCGGGTGCGCGCTCACGCCGGGTCTGCACATCCTGTGGGATCATGCGCGCGGGCAGGTTCTTAGAGACCCCGATCGGCCGCGATCGCATCGCGGCCGGGCCGGATGGTCGGGACTAGGCGGGCGAGCGTGGCCGTTCAGGCAGGGGGCGCGGGCCGGGATGYGGGCCGGGCGCGGGCAGGCAGGAGACGACGGCTAGAATGCCTTGGAGCAATCAGAGCGGTGGCGGGGGGCCCTGGGGTCGGCCCGGCGGCAACGGCGGCGGTCCCTGGGGTGGCGGCGGTGGCGGCGGCAAGACGCCGCCGAGTCTCGAGGACCTGTTGCGGCGCGGGCAGGATCGCCTGCGCGGTCTGATCCCGGGCGGCGGCGGCACGGGTGGCGGCTACGGCGGCGGCGGATCGACGGGTGTCGGCGGCGGCCGCAGCGCGGCGGTGATCGCCGTCCTGGCCGTGGCGATCTGGCTCGCCACCGGCTTCTACACTGTCTATCCCCGTCAGGTCGGCATCGAGACGATCTTCGGCCGCTACATCGGCACCAAGGGCGAGGGCCTGCGCTACAACTTCCCCTATCCGATCGGTGGCGTGGTCAAGCCCGACGTCGGCTCCCAGAATTCGATCCAGATCGGCTTCCGTGCCGGTCCCGGCGGCCAGGGCCGCACCCGCGACGTGCCGGACGAGAGCCTGATGCTCACCGGCGACGAGAACATCGTCGATCTCGACTTCGAGGTGCAGTGGCGGGTCAACCCGCTGAAGGCCTCCGACTTCGTGTTCAACCTCCAGAACCCGGAGGGCACCATCAAGGCGATCTCCGAGAGCGCGATGCGCGAGGTGATCGGCCGCCGCAACATCCAGGCGATCCTCACCAACGAGCAGTCGAGCATCGCCCAGGAAGTCAAGGAAATGGTCCAGAAGGCCCTCGACGAGTACGGGGCCGGCGTCCGCATCGAGGTGGTGCAGCTCGTCTCGGTCAACCCGCCGCCGGAGGTGCGTCCCGCCTTCATCGACGTGAACGCCGCCCAGCAGGACGCCGACACGGCGCAGAACGAGGCCAAGACCTACGCCAGCCGCGAGGTGCCGCAGGCCCGCGGCAAGGCGTCCCAGATCGTCCAGCAGGCCGAGGCCTACCGGACCAAGGCGACCGCCGACGCCACCGGCCAGGCGGCCCGGTTCAGCGAGGTCTACGCCTCCTACAAGGCCGCCCCGGCGATCAGCCGCGAGCGGATCTTCCTGGAGACGATGGAGAAGGTCCTGGGCTCCGTGAACAAGGTGATCATCGACCAGAACGGGACGCAGCCCGGGGCGGCGACCGCCGCCGGCGTGCTGCCGGTGCTGCCGCTCGCGGAGTTCGGCGCCCGCGCCCAGACCCAGACGGGAGCCGCCCGATGAAGCAGGCCCTCCGCACCGGCCTGATCGCCATCGCCGCGATCGTCGCGATCGGCCTCTATGCGTCGATCTTCACCGTCGGCCAAATGCAGCAGGCCCTCGTCCTGCAGTTCGGCCGCGTCCGCGCCGTCCTCAACGCCACCGGCGAGGAGAAGCCAGGCCTGTACTTCAAGATCCCGTTCATGGAGAACGTGGTCATCTTCGACAAGCGCGTGCTCGACCTCGACCTGCCGGTGCAGACGGTGCTCACCGCCGACCGGCAGAACCTGGAGGTGGACGCCTTCGCCCGCTACCGGATCCTCGATCCGCTGCGCTTCTATCAGGCGGTGGGCAATATCGGGCTGGCCAACCAGAGGCTCGCGAGCTTCACGAATTCCAGCCTGCGCAACGTGCTGGCCCGCTCGACCCGCGACGCCATCGTGAAGACCGATCGCGGCCAGCTGATGCATCAGATCCAGGAGGACGTGAACCGGCAGGCCAAGGCGCTGGGCATCGAGATCGTCGATCTGCGCATGACCCGCGTCGACCTGCCCGCTCAGAACTCCGCTGCCGTCTACCGGCGGATGAAGACCGAGCGCGAACGCGAGGCCGCCGACATCCGGGCCAACGGCGACCAGATCGCCGCCACGATCCGCGCCAAGGCCGAACGCGAGGTCACGGTGATCCTGGCCGAGGCTACCCAGAAATCCGAGCAGCTGCGCGGACAGGGTGACGCGGACAAGAACCGCATCCTCGCGGACGCGTTCGGCAAGGACCCGGACTTCTTCAGCTTCTATCGCTCGATGCAGGCCTACGAGACCGGGTTGAAGGGCTCCGACACGCGGCTGGTGATCAGCCCCAGCTCGGACTTCTTCCGCTACTTCAGCGACCCGCAGGGCAAGGCGGCCGCCTCGGCGCCGCGTGGTCCGCGCGGACCGGTCGATCCGAGCGCGACCACCGGGTCGACGACCGGGGCCGCGGTCGGGACGCCGCGCTGATCGGGGCGCGAGTTGGCGCTCCGGAGCCCGGAGACTACCTTACAGGAAAACCCGCGGGCGGCCGAACCTCGGTCCAGTCCCGCGGGGCCGGAAACGCGTTCTTGAAGAGGTCGACCATGCACCCCGTCGCGAGCGCCCCCGAGGCGTCGTTCGACCGCGCGCAAGCGCAGCCCCGCTCCCGCGCGCGCGCGCTCATGGCCTCGATCCTGATCGGCGCCTCGGTGGCCACGGCAGCCCTGCCGATTCCGGCCTTCGCCAAGGGGCCGGCCTCGCTGGCCGACCTCGCCGAGCAGGTCACGGACGCGGTGGTGAACATCTCCGCCTCTACGACGGTCGAGGCCCGCGGCAGCCGCACCATGCCGCAGGTGCCGCCGGGCACCCCGTTCGAGGATCTGTTCGAGGAGTTCTTCAACCGGCGCGGCGGCCGCGGCGGTGGTGGTGGCGGCGAGGCAGAGGGTCCTCGTCAGCAGCGCAAGTCGAACTCCCTGGGCTCCGGCTTCATCATCGACGCCGCCGGCCTCGTGGTGACCAACAACCACGTCATCGGCGACGCCAACGACATCCAGGTCATCCTGCACGACGGCACCAAGCTCAAGGCCGAGATCGTCGGCAAGGATTCGAAGATCGACCTCGCGGTCCTGCGGGTGAAGCCCACCGCCGATCGCCCCCTGAAGGCGGTGCCGTTCGGCGATTCCGACAAGATGCGGCCGGGCGACTGGGTCATCGCCATCGGCAACCCGTTCGGCCTCGGCGGCTCGGTCTCGGCCGGCATCGTCTCGGCCCGGGGCCGGAACATCGAGTCCGGACCCTACGACAACTACATCCAGACCGACGCGGCCATCAACAAGGGCAACTCGGGCGGTCCGCTGTTCAACATGGACGGCGAGGTGATCGGCATCAACACGGCGATCCTGTCGCCGACCGGCGGCTCGGTGGGCATCGGCTTCGCGGTCCCGTCGGGCACGGCCAAGCCCGTGATCGACCAGCTGCGCGACTTCGGCGAGGTCCGCCGCGGCTGGCTCGGCGTGCGCATCCAGAACGTCGACGACGCCACCGCGGAGGCGCTCAATCTCAAGGGTGGGGCGCGGGGTGCCCTGGTGGCCGGCGTGGACGAGAAGGGGCCTGCCAAGACCGCGGGCATCGATGTCGGCGACGTGATCCTGAAGTTCAACGGCGCCCCCGTGAAGGCGTCGGGCGACCTGCCGCGCATCGTCGCCTCGACCCCCGTGGGGCAGAAGGTCGACGTGGTCGTGATGCGCAAGGGCGAGGAGGTGACCAAGCCCGTCACCCTCGGCCGCCTGGAGGACAGCGACAAGCCGCAGCTCGCCAACATGCGCCAGCCGGAGCCCGAGAGCGCCACCCGTCAGGCGCTCGGCCTTAACCTCTCCGGCATGACCGACGAGCTGCGCAAGAAGTACTCCATCAAGGACACCGTGAAGGGCGTGGTCGTCACCCGCGTCGACCCGAACTCGACCGCCGCCGACAAGCGGATCCAGCCCGGCGAGGTGATTGTCGAGGTCGGCCAGGAGGCAGTGAGCACGCCGGCCGAGGTGACCAAGCGCATCGACGGCCTCAAGAAGGACGGACGCAAGTCGGTCCTGCTCCTGGTGGCCAGCGCCACCGGCGACGTCCGCTTCGTGGCCGTCGGACTCGACTGAGCGGCCTCACCCGCACCGCCGAAGGCCGTCGCTCCACGCGGAGCGGCGGCCTTCGTGCATTAAGGGGATCCGCAGTGACGCGCCGCCGCGGAGCGGCACACCGGCTGTGCGAGTCGGGAAGCGTGTGCTTGCAAACCCCTTGCAAACCCCATGACGGCCGTCGCCTTCGATACCCTGAAATTCGCCCGCGCCCTGCGGGACAAAGCGAAGTTGTCGCCCGAGCAGGCGGAGGGCTTCGCTGACGCGCTGGTCGATGTGCGCGATGGCAATCGGGCGACCAAGGGCGACATCCGCGACGTGCGGACCGAACTTCAGGGCGTTCGAAGCGATGTCGAGGCTCTGCGCATTCAGACGCGCGGCGACATCGAGGCCCTGAAGGCAGAGATGATCAAGTGGATGTTCGGTACGGTCGGTCTCCAAACTATCGTGATCCTGGGTGCGGTCATCACCCTGGTCCGAAGTCTGCACTGACCGCTGAATCGTCCTGTCGGGCCAAGGCCGACATCGAGGCCGTAAAAGGCGCGATCGCCTCCGCGAAGATCGAGACGGTGCGCTGGCTGGTCGGTGCGGTCGGCGTTCAGACCCTTGCGGGTCTCGGCACGGTCATCGCCCTGACCCGCACCCTGCACTGAGCCTCACCCCACGAATTCCGCCGCCGCGTAGCCCTGCAGGTACAGGAGCGCGGTGAGGTCGCCGTGCTCGACCCGGACCCGCGCGGCAGCCGCGACCGCGGGCTTCGCCCGGAACGCCACGCCGAGACCGGCCTCGCCCAGCATGTCGAGATCGTTGGCGCCGTCACCCACCGCGAGCGTGTCCGCAGGGCCGAGGCCCAGCGCGTCCCGCAATTCGATGAGCGTCGCGCGCTTCTCCGCCTTGCCGACGATCGGATCGGCCACCGTGCCGGTGAGCCGCCCCGCGGCGACGTCCAGCAGGTTGGACCGGTGCTCATGGAAGCCGATCATCGCCGCGATGGGTCCGGTGAACAGGGTGAAGCCCCCCGAGACGAGGCAGGTCTGAACGCCGTGCGCCCGCATCGTCCGCACCAGGGTGCGGCCGCCCGGGGTCAGGGTCAGGCGCTCGGTGATCAATCCGTCGACCGCCTCGACCGGGATGTGCTTCAGGAGCGCCACGCGCTCGCGCAGCGCCGGCTCGAAGGCGATCTCGCCGCGCATCGCCCGCTCGGTGATCGCCGCGACGTGGTCCTTGAGGCCGAGCGTCCCGGCGAGTTCGTCGATGCATTCCTGCTCGATCATGGTCGAATCCATGTCGGCCAGGAACAGGCGCTTGCGGCGGTGGGCGTCGGCGGGCAGCAGGGCGAGGTCGATCGGCTCGCCCGCGAGCGCCGCGCGGAGCCGCTCCGTGAGGGATGCGGCGGCCGAGGGCTCGCCCGGCACCAGAACCTCGGCCGCGACCTCCCCGTGCAGGATCCGGGGCCGGTGCTCCGTCCGCAGCACGGCGCGCGTCTCGGCCAGCACCGCGTCGGTGATGGACGGCCGATCCGGGTTTGCTATCAGGACCGCGACCAGCATCGTGGAGGTTCGCCTTGCCGCCAGACCGGGAAAAAGCCGGGGCTCGCCCGGCGGCGATCCTCATCGCAGGGCCCACCGCGTCGGGCAAGTCGGCGCTGGCCGCCCGGCTGGCGGAGCGCCACGGCGGCGTGGTGATCAACACCGATTCCATGCAGGTCTACGCCGATCTGCGACGCCTGACCGCCCGGCCCGACCCGGACGAGGAGGCCCGGGTGCCCCACCGGCTCTACGGCCATGTCGACGGCGCCGTGAACTACTCGGCCGGACACTTCTCCCGCGACGCGGCGGCGCTGCTGGCGTCGCTCGACGGGCGGTTGCCGGTTTTCGTCGGCGGCACCGGCCTGTATTTCCGGGCGCTGGAACAGGGGTTTTCGGAATTGCCGTCGGTGCCCGATGAAGTGCGGCAGCAGGTGCGGGACGCGGCCGAGGGCCGCCCGACCGAGGCGCTGCATGCCGATCTCGCCCGGCACGACCCCGCGGGGGCTGCCCGCCTGCGACCGAGCGACCGGATGCGCGTGATGCGCGCCCTGGAGATCTTTCTCGCCACGGGCCGCCCGATCGCCAGCTTCTACGGCGATCCGGTCCCCGGCCCGCTGGCGGGACGGACCCTCGAAAAGATCTTCCTGGCGCCGGACCGCGCCGTGCTGCGCGCCCGGATCGATGCCCGGTTCCGGACCATGATCGCCGAGGGCGCGCTGGACGAGGTCGCCGGCCTGCGGGAGCGCCGGCTCGACCCGATGCTGCCGGTCATGCGCGCCCACGGGGTGCCGGGCCTGATCGCCCATCTCGATGGGACCCTCGGTCTCGAGGCGGCGATCGCACGCGGTCAGGCGGATACGCGGGCCTACGCCAAGCGCCAGTTCACATGGTTCCGCCACCAGATGGGGGAGGACTGGCGCTGGGTGGATCCGGAGGCCGCGGAGGTCGACGATCTGTTCGGATGAGATCGTCTCATCCGCCGCACGAAGTGGGCTGACCCGTCTCCGAAAGCCGCGCTGGTCCCCTCTACCGCACGGGAGAGGGAGCCTGTCGCGTCCCCCCTTGTCGTTGAGTCCCGGGAGGGGGCCGACGGTGTCAGCGCTCCAGACGCGCCACGAGGCTCGACGTGTCCCAGCGGTTGCCACCCATGGCCTGGACCTCGGCGTAGAACTGGTCGACCAGGGCCGAGACCGGGAGCTTGGCGCCGTTGCGGCGGGCCTCGTCCAGCAGGATGCCCAGATCCTTGCGCATCCAGTCGACCGCGAAGCCGAAGTCGAACTTGCCCTGGTTCATGGTCTTGCCGCGGTTCTCCATCTGCCAGGAGCCGGCGGCCCCCTTGGAGATCACGTCGAGCACCGCCTCGACGTCGAGGCCGGCGCGCTTGGCGAAGTGGACGCCCTCGGACAGGCCCTGGACCAGCCCGGCGATGCAGATCTGGTTGACCATCTTGGTGAGCTGGCCGGAGCCCACCGGACCCATGAGGCGGCAGGCGCGGGCGAACGACCCGATCGCGCCCTCGACCTTGGCGTAGGTCGCCGCGTCGCCGCCGCACATCACGGTGAGCACGCCGTTCTCGGCACCGGCCTGGCCGCCGGAGACCGGGGCGTCGATGAAGCCGACGCCCTTGGCCTCGGCCGCCGCGGCGAGTTCCCGGGCGACCTCGGCCGAGGCCGTGGTGTGATCCACGAAGATCGCGCCGGGCTTCATGCCGGCGAGCGCGCCCTCGTCACCCAGCACGACGCTGCGCAGGTCGTCGTCGTTGCCCACGCAGGCGAACACGATCTCGGCGCCCTCGGCGGCCTGCCGGGGCGTGGGGGCGGAGGCGCCGCCGTAGGTCTTCACCCAGGCTTCCGCCTTCGGGCTGGTGCGGTTGTAGACGGTGACGTCGTGGCCACCCTTCTTGGCGAGGTGGCCGGCCATCGGGCCGCCCATCACGCCGAGACCCAGGAATGCGACCTTCGCCATTGTCGTGCGCTCCTCGCAGGCCCGGACCGCGCCGGCACCCTTCCTTCTCCGACGGCGGGCGGCGACGGAGCTCGGCAGCCGGGCCGTGAAGGGGGTCGGGGCCGTGCCGGGGACCCGATGTGACAGATTGGGCGTCGTGCCGCCGCCGACGCTGCATCACAGCTCGGATCGCTTGCGTCAACGGCGGACCAATAGGATAACCCGCCGGTGTAGMCCGGGACCTCGAAGTCCCCGCCGGAGCCCGCGTGCGTGGCGCCGCGCGCGAGGCGGATCGGTGAGGGAGCGGATCATGGGCACGGCGATCGGCAGGCACGGGCCCTGGGCCCTCGTGGGCGCGCTCGGCGCCGCGGCGCTGGCGATCGTGGCGAGCCAGCGGGGCGAGACGATCAACGCCCTCTGGATCGTGGTCGCCTCCGTCTGCGTCTACCTGATCGCCTACCGCTACTACGCGAAATTCATCGCCGACAAGGTGATGCGCCTCGACCCGAAACGGGTGACGCCGGCCGTGCGCCACAACGACGGCCTCGACTACGTGCCCACGAACCGGAGCGTGCTGTTCGGTCACCACTTCGCGGCGATCGCGGGCGCCGGCCCGCTGGTCGGCCCGGTGCTCGCCGCCCAGATGGGCTACCTGCCCGGCATGCTCTGGATCCTGGCGGGCGTGGTTCTCGCCGGCGCCGTGCAGGACTTCATGGTCCTGTTCGTGTCGATGCGCCGGGACGGCCGGTCCCTCGGCGAGCTGATCCGGGCCGAACTCGGCACCGTGCCGGGCATCATCGCCCTGTTCGGCACCTTCCTGATCATGGTGATCCTGCTCGCCGTGCTCGCGCTGATCGTCGTCAAGGCGCTGGCCGAGAGCCCGTGGGGCACCTTCACGGTGATGTCGACGATCCCGATCGCCATGCTGATGGGCGTCTATTCCCGCTACATCCGCCCGGGCAAGATCGGCGAGGTCTCGATCCTCGGCTTCGTCCTCCTGATGCTGGCGATCATGGGCGGCGGCTCCGTGGCGTCGAGCCCGGTCTGGGCTCCGGCCTTCACCTTCACCGGCCCGCAGCTCTGCTGGATGCTGATCGGTTACGGCTTCGTGGCGTCGATCCTGCCGGTCTGGCTGCTCCTCGCCCCGCGCGACTACCTGTCGACCTTCCTCAAGATCGGCACCATCGTGGGCCTCGCGCTGGGCATCGCGGTCGTCGCCCCGCACCTGCAGATGCCGGCGATCACCAAGTTCGTGGACGGCACCGGCCCGGTCTGGGCGGGCAGCCTGTTTCCCTTCCTTTTCATCACCATCGCGTGCGGCTCCGTCTCGGGCTTCCACGCGCTGATCTCCTCGGGCACCACGCCGAAGCTGATCGCCAGCGAGGCCGATGCCCGCTTCATCGGCTACGGCGGCATGCTGATGGAATCCTTCGTGGCGATCATGGCGCTGGTCTCGGCCTGCGTGATCGACCCGGGCGTGTACTTCACCATGAACTCGCCGGCCGCGCTGGTCGGCACGACCCCCGAGACCGCCGCCGCCGCGGTGACCAAGCTCGGATTCGCCACCACCCCGGAGGTGATCACCCAGACCGCCGCGGATGTCGGCGAGCACACGATCATCTCGCGGGCCGGCGGCGCGCCGACCCTCGCGGTCGGCATGGCCCACATCATCTCCTCGGCCATCGGCGGCAAGACGATGATGGCCTTCTGGTACCACTTCGCGATCCTCTTCGAGGCGCTGTTCATCCTGACGGCCGTGGATGCGGGCACCCGCGCCTGCCGGTTCATGGTGCAGGATCTCGTCGGGCTGGCGGTGCCGGCGTTCAAGAACACCACGTCCTGGGGGCCGAGCATCGCGGCCACCGCCATCTCGGTGGGCGCCTGGGGCTACTTCCTCTACCAGGGCGTGACCGACCCGCTCGGCGGCATCAACACCCTGTGGCCGCTCTTCGGCATCTCGAACCAGATGCTGGCCGCGGTGGCGCTGACGCTGTGCACGGTGGTGATCTTCAAGATGAAGCGCGAGCGCTACGCGTTCGTGACCATCATCCCGACCGCGTGGCTGTGCATCTGCACCCTCACGGCCGGCTGGCAGAAGATCTTCTCGGCCGATCCGAAGATCGGCTTCCTGGCCCATGCCGAGCGCTACGCGGCCGCCGCCGCGGAGGGCAAGATCCTGGCCCCGGCCAAGAACGCCGACCAGATGAGCCAGATCATCCTCAACGACCGGATCGACGCGGTCCTGGCGGCCCTGTTCATCGGCCTCGTCGTCGCCATCGCGGGCTTCGGCATCGCCGCCTGCCTGAAGGCGTGGCGCGCCGATCGCTGGACCGCCCTGGAGACCGAGCCGCGTATGGTCGCGGCGGAGTAGGCGCGCCATGCCGCAGCAATCGAACCTGCGGGATCGCCTCCGGACGCTGTCCAAATGCGTCTGCGACGGCGCCCGGCTGATGGTGGGGCAGGGGGACTACGCGGCCTATGCCGACCATGTCCGCCGCACGCACCCCGACCAGGCGCCGATGACCGAGGTGGAGTTCTTCCGCAACCGGGAGAACGCCCGCTTCGGGGTCGGGAATACGTCCGGATTCCGCTGCTGCTGAGGGACCCGGTCCGAGGCGGGTGTCTCGGCCGGCCCCATCTGCCATCGCGCGCGCAGCCGAGCGGCCCTGGTCCGGCGACGTCGACCAGCGAGGCGCTGCCTGGATGACTTCCCGCCGCCCGCAAAGACGGGTCCGCCGCGTGACGGACGCGTCGGTGGATGCGCGCAACACCCCGGCCAAGACATGCGCCGCCCATTCCGAGCCCGGACCCGATCGGGCGCGGCCGGCGTTCTCCAGGCGATAAGGGCCGCCCGACCCTCGCGCAATGCGGAGAGCCGATGACCGACGACAACATGCAGGACCCGATCGAACCCCGGGCCGTCAACATCGCCCATGCCTGGGAGCGGGCCTACTGGGCGCGCCGGTTCATGGTCCCGGTGGAGCAGGTCGAGGCCGCCGTGGCGGCGGTCGGCGACGATCCGGCGCGCGTGGCGGCTCATCTCGGGCGGGATTGGCCCGGCCACGAGCCCGCGACCTGAGGGCTGGACTGCCGGCATCCCGGGCTTAAGCTCGGCCGCATCTTGACTCGGCGCCCACAATATCCGCCATCTCAGGCCCGACGGGAGGTCGGCATGAGCATTTTCCAGGACGCCATCCTTCGGTTCGGCCGCACGATCATGTCGTACGCGGGCGACGCGGTCTTCCTGCAGGCGGCGGTCTCGTCCGCCGCCAACGTCATCGTTGCCGACGGCGACGTGGCCGAGGAGGAGATCGAGTCGGCGATCAGCGGCATCCGCGCCAACCCGATCCTCGAGAAATCCTACGACACCCTGCGGGTCGAGCAGGAACTCTACGAGGCGATCGCCCGGGCCAAGACCCGGGCCGGGCGTCTGGAGAATCTGCGCCTGATAGGCGCCATCGCGGAGCGGCCGGTCGAGCAGCGCCAGGACGTCTTCCTGATCGGCGCGGACGTCGCTGATTTCGATGGGATCAGCGAGGTCGAGCACAAGGCGCTCGACGAGATCGCGGCGGCGCTGTTGGTCGACAAGTCCGCCCTGCTGCGCTGATCCGGCAGGCGCAGGGACGCTGCGCTTAGACCGCTCTCCAGCCCGGCCCTCTTCCTGAGGTGCCGGAGCGCGGCGGAAGCCGCGAAGGAGCGCTCGAGGAGGCGCTGCGATCCCTGAAGCCCTCCCGCGAGATCCGCCGACGCGGGCACCTCTCGATGAGGGCGCGTGTGGGAGGCGGGGCATGACGGGGCCGCCACCGCGATCCTGCGGCGACGCGGCCCGTCCCTTGCCTGACCGGACGTGATAGCGAAACAGTCTGGGTTTAGCCGGTGAGCCGGTACACAACGCGGAGTTGCCGGCCCGGGGCCGGCCGGCGGAGACCGCATGGGCCTCGTCCTCTACGCGCTCAAGTTCCGGATCACGACCTACGTGCTCGCGGTGCTGATGATGCTCGGCGGCGTCGGCGCGATCGTCGTGATGCCCAAGGACGTGCTGCCGGTCGTCGACATCCCGGTGGTCGTGGTGGTCTGGACCTATACCGGCCTGTCCGCGCCGGAGATGGAACAACGCATCACGACCTACGCCGAGTACGGGATCTCCAACAACGTCAACAACATCCGCCGCATGGAGTCGACGACGCTCCAGGGCACGGCGGTCCAGCGGATCTACTTCGACCCCTCGGTGAGCCTCGATCTCGCCATCGCCCAGGTGGTCTCCTCGACCAACTCGATCCGGGCCGTGATGCCCACCGGCACGCAGCCGCCGGTGATCGTGCGCTACTCCGCCTCGTCGGTGCCGGTGATCCAGCTCGCCCTGACCTCGGCCAAGCAGAGCCTCAACGAGGTCTACGACTACGCCCAGTACCGGATCCGCCAGACCCTGGCGCAGGTCCCGGGCTCGACCCTGCCGTCGCCCTTCGGCGGCGCGCCCCGGCAGATCATGGTCGACCTCGACCTCAACGCCCTCCAGGCGCTGGGCCTGACGCCGCTCGACGTCACCAACGCCATGACGGCCCAGAACCTGACGGTGCCGTCGGGCCTCGCCAAGATCGGCGAGCAGCAATACCCGGTCCAGCTCAACGGCACCCCGCCCTCGATCGAGACCCTCAACCTCGCGCCGATCAAGGTGGTGGCGGGCCAGCCCGTGCTGGTGCGCGACGTCGCCTATGTCCGCGACGGCGGCCCGCCGCAGGTCAACGTGGTCAGCGCCGACGGGCAGCAGGCCGTGCTGATGCAGATCATCAAGAACGGCACCGCCTCGACGCTCAATGTCGTCAATAACGTCAAGGGGGCGATGCCGACGATCCGCGCCGCGGCGCCCGAGGGCCTGTCGATCAAGCCGCTGTTCGACCAGTCGGTCTTCGTCTCGAACGCCATCGCGGGCGTGCTGCACGAGGCGCTGACCGCGGCGGCGCTGACGGGGCTCGCCATCCTGCTGTTCCTCGGCTCCTGGCGGTCGACGGTCATCGTGCTGATCTCGATCCCGCTCTGCGTGATGACCTCGCTCGCCGTGCTGGCGGCGCTCGGCGAGACCATCAACGTGATGACGCTGGGCGGCCTCGCCCTCGCGGTCGGCATCCTCGTGGACGACGCCACGGTGGCGATCGAGAACACCTACCGGCTGTTCGAGGAGGGCGAGGAGTTCCGCGAGAGCGTGGTCCACGGCGCCGCCGGCATCGCCAAGCCCGCGCTGATCTCGACGCTGGCGATCTGCGCGGCCTTCACGGCGGTGTTCGCGCTCACCGATACGCCGAAGTACCTGTTCACCCCGCAGGCGCTCGCGGTCGTGTTCGCGATGCTGACCTCCTACCTGCTGTCGCGGACCCTGGTGCCGCTCATGATCGACGTGATCGTGGCACCGGAATACCGGCAGAAGCACGCCAAGGATCACGATGCGCACCGGGACCAGCATGAGGCCCCGCGGCGGGGCCGGATCGCCCGCGCAGTCGGCCTCGTCGGGGCGCCGGTCATGCGGCTCGCCGGCCGGATCCATGGCGGCTTCGAGCGCGGTTTCGCACGGTTCCACCGGGGCTATGTCGGCCTTCTCCACGCGGTGCTGCGCCACCGCATCGTCACCCTGGGCGCTGTCGGCGGCGTGCTCGGCATGACCGGCGTCCTGTTCGTCTTCGTCGGCCAGGACTACTTCCCGCAGATCGAGGCGAGCCAGATGACCATGCATCTGCGCACCCGCGTCGGCATGCGCATCGAGACCGCCCGGCAGGTCTTCGCCGAGGTCGAGGGCACCGTCCGCGAGGTCATCCCACCGGACGAGGTCGACCAGATCCTCCAGAACATCGGCCTGCCGTCGAACAACTACAACTTCGCGTTCTCGGACGGCTCCTTCGTCTCCTACAACGACGGCCAGATGCTCATCAGCCTGAAGGAGGGTCACGGCCCGGTGGCGGGCTACACGAAGCGCCTGCGCGACGTGCTGATGAAGCGTTTCCCCGACGTGACCGTGTACTTCCAGCCCGCCGACATGATCACCCAGATCCTGAATTTCGGCGTCCTCACGCCGATCGACGTGCAGGTCTCCGGCCGGCACAAGGAGAAGGACCTGGAGGTCGCCCAGCGCATCGTGCAGCGGCTGAAGCACACCAAGGGCCTCGTCGACGTCCACCTGCAGCAGATCGTCAACGAGCCGCAATTCTACGTCGATGTCGACCGGCGCCTCGCCGCCGAACTCGGGCTGACCGAGCAGCAGGTGGCGCAGAACATGAACATCTCGCTGTCCGGCAGCTACCAGGTGACGCCGAACTTCTGGCCCGATCCGAAGACCGGCATCCCCTACCAGCTCTGGGTGCAGACGCCCGAGTACCGCAACAGCTCGCTCACCGACCTGCGCAACACGCCGATGTTCGTGCGCGCCGCCGCGACCTCCGGCTCCGGCCCCGGCGTGCTGACCCTGCTGTCGAGCCTCGCCGACATCCGCCGGACGCCGACGCAGACCATGATCAGCCACGTCAACATTCAGCCGACCTTCGACATCTTCGCCTCGGTCCAGGACCGGGACCTCGGCGCGGTGGCGCGGGACATCGACGCCATCGTGCAGGACGAGCAGAAGAACCTGGAAGCGCCCGACAAGATCGCGGTGCGCGGGCAGATCGAGAACATGCGGGGGGCCTTCTTCCGCCTGGAGATCGGCCTCGGCATCGCGCTGATCGCCGTCTACCTGCTGATGGCGGTGAACTACCAGAGCTGGGGCGACCCGTTCGTGGTGATCGCCGCCCTGCCGATGGCCTTCTGCGGCATCACCTTCGCGCTGTTCGTCACCGGCACGACCTTCTCGATCCCGTCGATCTTCGGGGCGATCATGTCGGTGGGCATCGCCTCGGCGAACTCGATCCTGCTCGTCACCTTCGCCAAGGAGCACCGGGAGGCGACGGGCTGCAGCGCTCTGGAGGCGGCGATCACGGCGGGCGAGACCCGCCTGCGGCCGGTGCTGATGACCGCCTCGGCGATGTTCCTCGGGCTGATCCCGATGGCGCTCGGCACCGGCGAGGGCGGCGAGCAGAACGCGGCCCTCGCCCGGGCCGTGATGGGCGGCATCGCCTTCGCGACCCCCGCGACCCTGCTCCTGGTCCCGTTCCTCTACGTGCTGATGCGCGGTGGCCCGGCGCAGCCGGTGCAGGATTACCTGGAGCCGGAGGGTCAGCCGGCTGCGGGGTAAGGCAGCCTGGCCTCCACCGCGCTCCCTCCCCCGCAGAGGCTGCGGTGTTCACACATCCCCAGGGAACATCGACGCTGGCGGCAGAGCGCGACAGGCCCCCTCTCCCGAGCGGGAGAGGGTTGGGGTGAGGGATGAGGACTCGCAGGATCGAGCACGCCATCGACGCGCATGAGCGGCGCGCTTCGTTCGGACAGACCTGATCCCTCACCCTGTCCCTCTCCCGCTCGGGAGAGGGGACCCGCGCTCCACCGGGCATCGATGTTGCCAAACCGAAAGGGTGAATCCGCAAGCCCGCGGAGGGGGAGGGGAGGCCCCTTCGGACCGCTCAGCCCTCCTTGAAGCCGTATTCCGGCGTGTCGTCGTCGTTGCCGTAATACTTGTACGGCAGGAACTTGCCCGACATGGTCAGCCGCACGCGGTCGCCCTTGTTGTTGGCCTCGCGGGCCATGTCCATGTTGAAGTCGATCGCCGACATGATGCCGTCGCCGAACTCCTCCTGGATGAGCTCCTTGAAGGTCGTGCCGTAGACCATCACCAGCTCGTAGAACCGGTAGATTAGCGGGTCGGTGGGCGGCATCGACGGGATCGAGCCGCGATAGGGCGGCTCGTTGAGCATCCGCTCCTCGGCCTCGGTGAGCCCGAACAGCGCCGCTGCGCGCTGCGCCTGAGCCTTGGGCAGCTTCATCTGGCCCATGCAGGCGGCGGTGATCAGGAACGGCGAGAGGCCGCCGATGGCCTCGTGGATATGCTTCCAGGTCCAGCCCTTCTCGCGCTTGATGTCGAGAAGCTTCTCGGTATGTCGAGAAGCTTCTCGGTGAGGTCTTCGCGCTTCATCGTCGGTTCCCGGGTTCGAATCTGCCAGGGTCGGGTGAGGCCGCGTGGGCCGCGGCCTCACCCACCCCGATGCGGGGTGCACGTCCGGATCGCGACCGTTGAGGGAGGATACGGTCGCGACCGGACGCGGACGTCTGCCGGGCGTCGACGCAGCGTGCCTTCGGGGCGGCGCCGGTCGACGGGCGGACGGGGATCGAATGGCAAGCGGTATGCCAGAGGCCCCGAACGTCGAATCGCCAGTCCCCGCAAGATGTTGACCGATCGGATCTTGCTCACGACATTTCGTCGGCGACGAGATATCGTGATCCGATGACGAAATCTCGTGAGGCAGGCGGAGCCGACACGTTCGGGCCGGTTTTCGAGGCGAGCCCGGATCCGATGCTGGTGCTCGCGCCCGAGGAGGATCGGATCGCCGACGCCAACCCCGCCGCGGCGCGCCTGCTGGGCCACGGGCGGCCGGCGCTGCGGGGCGTGCGGGCGAGCGCGCTGTTTCCGGGCCAGCTCGCGGCCCTGACGGTCTTCACACAGGCCACCCTGGCGAAGGGGCATTGGTGGACGCGGACCCTGTCGCCCCGCGATGCCGCCGGTCGCGACCTGCGGGTCGAGACCGTGGCCTTCCCGCTCCCGGGGGCGCCGACCCGCCTCCTCGTGACCCTCGCGAACCCGGACGCCCTCCACCGCCGACAGGTCGACGGCGAGGCCGAGGCCCACATGCGCGCGGGACTCTCCGAATGGCAGCGCATGGAGCGGATCTTCCGCGACATCGAGCGCAGCAACCAGCTGATCCTGCGCGCGGCCGGGGAGGGGATCTACGGGGTCAACGCGGAGGGCGTCACCACCTTCGTCAACCCGGCCGCCGCGCGCATGCTCGGCTGCGAGGCCGCCGACCTCGTCGGTCGGGATATGCATGCCGCCGTGCACCACACCCGCCCGGACGGCAGCCACTATCCCCATCGCGACTGCCCGATCTACGCGGCCTTCCGCGACGGCGCCGTGCATCAGGTCGATCACGAGGTGTTCTGGCGTGCCGACGGGACGTCCTTCCCGGTCGAGTACACCTCGACGCCGATCCGTGACCGGGGGCGTCTGCTCGGCGCCGTCATCGTGTTCCGCGACATCAGCCAGCGCCGCGAGGCCGAATCCCGCCTGACGAGCGCGCTCGCCGAGGTCGATTCGCTGCGGGAGCGCCTCGAGCTCGAGAACGCGTATCTCAAGGAGGAAATCCGGGCCGAGCGCCACCACCAGGGCATCATCGGCCGCTCGCCGGCCATCGCGGCGACGCTCCGCCAGATCGACCGCGTCGCCGGAACCGACGCCACGGTGCTGATCACCGGCGAGTCCGGAACCGGCAAGGAGCTGATCGCCCAGGCGATCCACGAGGCGAGCCGCCGCAGCGCCCGCCCGATGATCCGCGTGAACTGCGCGGCGATCCCCCGCGATCTGTTCGAGAGCGAGTTCTTCGGCCACGCCAAGGGCAGCTTCACCGGGGCGCTGCGCGACCGGGTCGGGCGGTTCGAACTCGCCGACGGCGGCACGCTGTTCCTCGACGAGGTCGGGGAGATTCCCCTCGACCTCCAGGGCAAGCTGCTGCGCGTCCTGCAGGAGCGCTCGTTCGAGCGGGTCGGCGAGGCCCGCACCCGGGCGGTGGACGTGCGCGTGGTCGCGGCCACCAACCGGGATCTGCGCGCCGAGGTCCGGGCCGGCCGCTTCCGGGAGGACCTCTTTTTCCGCCTCAACGTCTTCCCGATCCAGGCGCGGCCCCTGCGCGAGCGGCCCGAGGACATCCCGCCGATCGCCCAGCATCTGCTCGGGGCCGCCGCGCGCCGCCTCGCCATGCCGGAGCCGCGCCTTTCGGAGGGCGATGTCCGCCGCCTCTGCCGCCATTCCTGGCCGGGAAACGTCCGCGAGCTGGAGAACGTGATCGAGCGGGCGGTGATCCTGTCCGCTCGGGGCCGGCTCCGCCTCGATCTGCCCGCCGGCGAAGGAGCCGGGCACGCCGCGGCCGCCGCACCGGCCGCCGCGCCCGAAGGGCGGCCTGCCACCGAAGCCGAACGTCGTGCCCGYGACCGCGCCGAGATCGTCGCGGCCCTGGCGCTGGCGGGCGGCCGCATCTCCGGACCGGGGGGCGCGGCCGCGCTCCTCGGCCTGCGACCGACGACGCTGGCTTCGCGCATCAAGGCCCACGGGATTCCGCGCGCCTGATCCCGCGTGACAGGCCCCCGCCCCCGCGAAACGCTGTTGACGAAGGCCATGCGGCCGCGTCCGCGCG
This sequence comes from Methylobacterium sp. P3_A11, assembly GCF_056403155.1. Taxonomy (NCBI): domain Bacteria; kingdom Pseudomonadati; phylum Pseudomonadota; class Alphaproteobacteria; order Hyphomicrobiales; family Methylobacteriaceae; genus Methylobacterium; species Methylobacterium sp. P3_A11. The sequence goes on along the minus strand of NZ_JBFUGA010000016.1, from coordinate 74,986 downwards.
GCGATCCTTCGGATGCCCTTAAGATCGCCGTGTCACCGTGACGCCGGGCGTTTCCATCGCAGTCGCAGCACCACCGGCCAATGCAGGACCTATCCGACCCCGTCACCCTCCCGGCCGGTGCCATCCTGTTCGAGGAGGGGGAGATCGGGCGCTGCGCCTACCTGATCCTGAGCGGGCGCATCGCGATCGTCCGGCGGTGCGACGGCGGCGAGATGGTGCTCGCCCGGCGCGGCGTCGGGGAAGTGTTCGGCGAGATGGCGATCCTCGATGCCCTCCCGCGCTCCGCCAGCGTTCGGGCCGAGCAGGATTGCGTGCTCGTGCCGGTTAGCGCGGAGCAGATCCGCCGGCAGCTCGCCGGCGCCGATCCGATCCTGCGCCTCTGTCTCGAAGGGCTCATCGCCCGGCTCCGCGAGACCCTGCCGCGCGTCGGGCCGGTCGAGGCGGGGAGCCGGCCCGTGCCGCCGTCGCCGGCCGCCCGGGCCGATTTCGACGCGGCGGTCGCCGCGCTCGCGCAGGAGCGGGCCCTGCGGCGGGCTCTGGCGCGGGACGAGTTCGTGCTGTTCCTGCAGCCGATCGTGCGGCTCGCCACGGGACGTCTCGCCGGGTTCGAGGCGCTGATCCGGTGGCAGGATCCCGAGCGCGGCCTCGTGCCGCCCGCGGCCTTCATTCCGGCCGCCGAGGCGAACGGCCTGATCGTGGGGATCACCGCCTGGGTGATCGGCGAGATCGGCCGGATCGTGCCCGGGATCCTCCAGGCCGCCCGGCACGCGCCCGCCGCCGTCGAGCCGTCCCTGTTCGTGAGCTTCAACGTCTCGGCCCAGGATCTCGCCCGGTCGGACATCCCGGCCCTGATCGACGCGATGCTGCGCCGGACCGGCCTCGCCCCCGGCGCCCTGAAGATCGAGATCACCGAGAGCACGCTGATGCAGGATCCGGCCGCCGCCGCCGCCGCCCTCGCGCGCTGCCGCGCCGCCGGCCTCGGCATCGCCGTGGACGATTTCGGCACCGGCTATTCCTCCCTCAGCCACCTCAGCACCCTGCCGATCACCACGTTGAAGGTCGACCGGGCCTTCGTCCGGGCGATGCTGGCGGAGCCGCGCGACCGCCGGATCGTCCAGACCATCCTGCGGCTCGCCGAGGAGATCGGGGTGGCGGCGGTCGCGGAGGGCATCGAGGGCCGCGCCGAGGCGGCGGCCCTGGCCGCGATGGGCTGCGCCCTCGGCCAGGGCTACCATTTCGGCCGCCCGATGCCCCAGCCGGACGCCCTAGCGACGGTCGCCGCCTGGGATGCCGGGCGCTGGCGCTGCTCCCCGGCCGATGCCGCGGACCGCGGCCGGCGAACGGGCCGGGCACCGGCGCGCGCCCGCGTCGCGTCGCCCTGAGCGGCGCCGAGCCTCCGCGTCGACGGTCTTCGCGCCCGGGAGCGTGGTTTCGATGCACCGGGCGAGCGGTAAGCGTGCGGTTCCGGGCGGAAACACTTGCATCCGGTGCGTGTTTTCGGACCATGCGTCTTCGGGTCTCGGAGGCGGGCATTGGGCGGAGACGATCGAGACGGGCAGAGGGCCGACGGAGCGGCGGGTGAATCCGCGCGCCCCGCCCCCTGGGAATTCGTGCTGCCGGAGGAGACGGCCACCGAGGATCTCGGCCTGTTCCTGTCGGAATTCCTGATGCCGGGGGACGTGGTGGCGCTCTCCGGGGGATTGGGGGGCGGCAAGACGACCCTCGCCCGCGCGGTCATCCGCGAACTCGCCGGCGACCCGCGCCTGGAGGTGCCGAGCCCGACCTTCACGCTGATCCARCCCTATGCGGCCCGCGACGGCCGGCCGATCATCCATGCCGATCTCTACCGGCTGCGCGACTCCGACGAGCTGGTGGAACTCGGCTTCGACGAGATGGCCGAGGAGGCGATCTCCCTGGTGGAGTGGCCCGACCGGATGCCGCCCCGCGACGGCCCGGTCCTCACCGTGGACCTGTCCCTGCGCGCCGAGTTCGGCCCCGAGGCGCGGCTGGCCCGGATCGACGGCACCGGCGGCATGCGCGCCCGCCTCGACCGGGCGCGGGCGGTGCGCCGGCTCCTCGACCGCAGCGGCTGGGACATCGCCGAGCGCGTTCTGATGCAGGGCGACGCCTCGTCCCGGGCCTACGAGCGCCTGACCAAGCCCGACGGGACCAGCGCCGTGCTGATGATCGCCCCGCCGCGCCCCGACGGGCCGCCGGTGCGGGACGGCAAGCCCTACAGCGCGATCGTCCATCTGGCCGAGAGCGTCCACGCCTTCGTGGCCCTCGACCGGGGCCTGCGGGCGCTCGGCTTCTCGGCGCCCAGGATCTACGGCGAGGACCTCGCCGAGGGCCTGCTGATCCTGGAAGATCTCGGCAGCGAGCCGGTGATCGAGGGCGGCGCCCCGCGGCCCGAGCGCTACGCCGAGGCCGTGCGGCTGCTCGCCAAGCTCCACGCCAACCCGCTCCCCGCGGTCCTGCCGGTGGCGGACGGGATCGAGCACGTGCTGCCGCCCTACGACATGGAGGCGCTCCTCTTCGAGACGGAGCTGATGCCCGACTGGTACGCCCCGGCGATCCGGAACGTCAGCCTGTCGGCGGCGGCGCGGGCGGCGTTCGTCGACCTGTGGCGGGAGGCGCTCCAGGCCGCGATCCCGGACCGGCCGACCTGGACGCTGCGCGACTACCATTCCCCCAACCTGATCTGGCTGCCGGAGCGCGACGGGCTGGAGCGGGTCGGGCTGATCGACTTCCAGGACGCCGTGATGGGCCACCCGGCCTACGACGTTGCCTCGCTGCTGCAGGATGCCCGGGTCGATACCAGCGCCGAGTTCGAGCTGCGGCTGCTCGGTCTCTACGCCCGCGAGCGCCGGGGCCGGGATCCGGCCTTCGATGTCGGCGCCTTCGCCACCGCCTACGCGTTGCTGGCGGCGCAGCGCGCCACCAAGATCCTGGGCATCTTCGCGCGCCTCGACCGGCGCGACGGCAAGCCCGGCTACCTCGCCCACCTGCCGCGGATCGAGGGCTATCTCGCCCGCAACCTCGCCCACCCGGCGCTGGCCGGGCTGCGGGCCTGGCACGCGGACCACCTGCCGGGCCTCATCGCGCCCGCTCCCGAACCCTGACCACCGGATCCGTCACCGCATGAGCGAGCCCAGTCCCGCCGTCAGCCGCGCCTTCGTCCTGGCCGCGGGGCTCGGCAAGCGCATGCGGCCGGTGACCGCCACGGTGCCGAAACCCCTGGTGGAGGTCGCCGGCAAGGCGCTGCTCGACCACGCCCTCGACCGGGTCGCGGAGGCGGGGATCGGGACGGCGGTCGTCAACGTCCACTACCTCGCCGACCTGATCGAGGGCCATCTCGCCCACCGGTCCGAGGGGCCGGCCACGATCGTGTCGGACGAGCGCGCGGCGCTGCTGGAGACGGGCGGCGGCATCCGCAAGGCTCTGCCGCTCCTGGGCGAAGCGCCGTTCGTCGTGCTGAACTCGGATTCGTTCTGGCTCGAGGGACCCGCCTCCAACCTGCGCCGCCTGATCGACCGCTGGGACGGGGCACGCATGGACGGCCTCCTGCTGGTGGCCTCCACCGCCACCAGCCTCGGCTACGAGGGGGCTGGGGATTTCGTGATGGATCCGGACGGCCGCCTGGCGCGGCGCGGGGAGCGTACGGTGGCGCCGTTCATCTACGCGGGGGTGGCGGTCCTGCGCCCGAGCCTGTTCGCCGACACGCCGGAGGGCGCCTTCTCGCTCAATCTCCTGTTCGACCGGGCGATCGCGGCGGGGCGGCTGTTCGGGATGCGGCTCGACGGCCAGTGGCTGCATGTCGGTACGCCCGAGGCGATCCGGGCCGCGGAAGAGCGGGTGCGGGGAAGCGCCCCGGCTCCGTGATCGTTCGACGGCATGGCGCGACGCACGGGCCGAGACGGTCGTTGTCCGAAGTCTCTTGCCAAGCCGGATTCGAGCCTCTAGAAGCCCCTTCACACCGGCGGGCCAAGACCTCGCCGCCGTGTCAGGCGCCCGTAGCTCAGCTGGATAGAGCACCAGACTACGAATCTGGGGGTCAGAGGTTCGAATCCTTTCGGGCGCGCCATTCGACTTAGCCTTGACTAGCTGAACGGCGAAGCTTCCGCTTCTCGGAAAACTGCACTCTGAAGTGCTGCGCTTCGCTGGTACCATTGGGTCTGACCGTCCCATGGCCGGTTTCAGTCCGAGACAGATCCAGGCTGAAGCATCATCAAGCCGCCATGCCGACGTCGGGTCGCTGCCGCTGCCTTGCGCGTGAGTCTCTCGGGTCGTTGGCTAAAAGACCCCTTTGATCTGTCGGCGGGTGGGTGTCGGCTGCAAGGGCCGGGAGGACTCGGAGGCCGTCACGGATCTGCGCGTGCGCCTGTAGTGCGGGGATGCAGTCCCGCCTCTCCGACCCGTCCGATCTCGGAACCCTCCGCCGTCAGCCAAGGAACGCTCCACCATTGGGGAGCCAATCCAGTCCATGCCGACATAGTCGCCGGGCGCGAGCCCACGCGCGACATGGGCCTGGAAGATCGCGCGGTCGATCGGTCCATCCAGCGCGAACAGGACACGCGCCGACCCAATCGGACAGGTCCGTCAGGCGCTCTGGAGGGCTGCGCCTTGCTAGGCGGTCTCCGGCCGTCGGAGACCCAGTTGCTCCTCGACCTGCCGACGCATCACGTATTTCTGAACCTTGCCCGAAACCGTCATCGGAAATTCGTCCACGAACTGGATGTATCTCGGGATTTTGTGATGCGCGATCTGTCCCACGCAGAAGGTGCGCACCTCCTGCTCCGACAGGGTTTCCCCCACGCGCGGCTTGATCCAGGCGCAGAGTTCCTCGCCGTAAGTCCGGTCGGCCACCCCGAAGATCTGAACATCCTGGATCTTCGGATGAAGAAAGAGAAACTCCTCGACTTCGCGCGGATAGATGTTCTCGCCGCCACGGATCACCATGTCCTTGATGCGGCCTACGATGTTGCAATACCCCTCGCCGTCCAGCGTCGCGAGGTCGCCGGTGTTCATCCATCCGGCGGCGTCGAGCACCTCCGCAGTCCTCTCGGCGTCGCCCCAATATCCGAGCATGACCGAGTAGCCGCGGGTGCAGAGTTCGCCGCGCTCGCCCCGCGGGACCACGCGCCCCTCCGGATCCACGATCTTGACTTCGAGATGCGGGTGGATCCGCCCGACGGTGGTGACGCGCCGCTCCAGCGGGTCGTCGCTCGCGCTCTGAAAGCTTACCGGGCTGGTCTCGGTCATGCCGTACGCGATGGTGACGTCCTGCATGCTCATGTGCTCGACGACCCGTCGCATCACCGCGATCGGGCACGGCGCGCCCGCCATGATCCCCGTCCGCAGCGAATGCAGATCGAACTGCGCGAAGTCGGGATGGTCGAGTTCGGCGATGAACATGGTCGGTACGCCGTAGAGCGCTGTGCAACGCTCCGCCTGCACGGTCTCCAGCGTGGCGCGGGGATCGAAGCCCTCGCCCGGGTAGACCATGGCGCAGCCATGGGTCAGCGCCGCAAGGTTGCCCATCACCATGCCGAAGCAATGGTAGAGCGGCACCGGGATGCAGATCCGGTCCTCGGCGCTCAGCCGCATCGCGCGGCCGACGAAGTAGCCGTTGTTGAGGATGTTGTGGTGGGTCAGCGTCACACCCTTCGGAGAGCCGGTGGTGCCGCTGGTGAACTGGATGTTGGCCGCATCGTCGAACTGGATCACCCCGGCAAGGTCGCGCAACGCGGCGTGCTCGGCCGCGCCGGCACGGCGCGCGAGGGCATCGAAGGGGATCGTTCCCGGAGCCGGCGGTCCGCCGATCTGGATGACCGTGCGCAGGTGCGGCAGGCGGGCGGCGGACAGACGGCCCGGCTCCGAGGTGGCGAGCTCGGGGGCCAGGGTGTCGAGCATCCCGAGATAGTCGCTGGTCTTGAACGCGGTCGCCGTCACGAGGGCGGTGCAGCCGACCGTGTTGAGCCCGAATTCCAGCTCCGTCAGCCGGTAGGCCGGATTGACCGTCACCAGGATCAGCCCCGCCCGGGCGGCGGCGAACTGGGTCAACACCCACTCGGCGCGATTGAGCGACCAGATGCCGACCCGGTCGCCGCGCCGGAGGCCCAGGGCGAGCAGGCCGGCCGCGACGGCGTCGACGTCATCCTTCAGCGCGCGCCAGGTCCACCGCGTGCCCTGAGCGTGCGCGACCAGGGCGGTCCGGTCCGGCCAGGTCGCGGCGGCACGGTCCAGGGCCTGGCCGATGGTCAGGCCGAGCAGGGGCTCGCCGATCGCCCCATGGACATAACTCAGCCCCCGGTCGCTCATGTCGTCCTCCCCTGTGCCTTCGAACACGCGCCACGCTCGGTCACCGGCCGGAGCCGGCCGCTGGGTCAGGGTGTCGGCTGTGCGGCGGCCAGAGCGCGCGCGACCTTCGAGGCCGGCGCAATGCCCAGGTGGCGCGCGATCGACCGGCCGGCCTCGGCGAGGGCATCGAGATCGATGCCGGTCGCGATGCCCATGCCGTGCAGCATGTAGACGACGTCCTCGGTGGCGACGTTGCCGGCGGCGCCCGGCGCGTAGGGGCAGCCCCCGAGCCCCGCCACCGCGCTGTCCACCACCGACACGCCGAGTTCCAGGCAGGCGAGGATGTTGGCCAGGGCCTGCCCGTAGGTGTCGTGGAAATGCAGGGCGATCGCCTGCACCGGTACGTCGGCGGCCACCCGCTCGATCAGCCGTTGGGCCTTGAGCGGCGTGCCGGTCCCGATCGTGTCGCCCAGCGCGATCTCGTGACAGCCCATCGCGTGCAGGGACGCGGCGACGCGGGCGACCGCCTCCGGGGCGACATCGCCCGCGTAGGGGCAGCCCAGGACGCAGGACACGTAGCCCCGCACCCGCAGGTTCTTCGCACGCGCCGCCTCCAGCACCGGAGCGAAGCGGTCGAGGCTCTCGGCGATCGAGCCATTGATATTGCGCCGGGAAAAGCTCTCCGAGGCGGCGGCGAACACCGCGACCTCGCGCACCCCGCAGGCGAGAGCCCGCTCCAGGCCCTGCAGGTTCGGGACGAGCACGGAGTAGACGACCTCGGGCCGGGGGCGCAGCCGCGCCAGGACCTCGGCAGTGTCGGCCATCTGCGGCACCCATCGGGGCGACACGAAGCTGCCGGCCTCGATGTGGGTCAGCCCGGCCTCGGCCAGGGCCTCGATCAGCGCCGCCTTGACCGCGATCGGCACCGTCGCGGGCTCGTTCTGGAGCCCGTCCCGCGGCCCGACCTCGACTACGCGCACCCGGCCCGGATAGCTCATGCGGGCCGCTCCTCAGTCGCGAAGGTGACGATCTCGGTGCCCTCCTCGACCCTGTCGTCGACAGCGTGGCGGACCTCGGCGATGGTGCCGTCCTGCGGGGCGCGGAGGGTGATCTCCATCTTCATCGCCTCGATCACAAGGAGTGGCGCGTTCCTCTCCACCACGTCGCCGGGCCGCACCCAGACCTGGGTCACGCGGCCAGGCACGGGGGCCTTCACCCGGTCGCTGCCGGCCGCCTCGGTCCGGGGCGGGGCGAGGGGATCGACGTGGATGAGCGTCGCGTTCCGCCCGCCGACGACCACCGTCAGCGCCGCGTCCTGTCGGACCACGCGGAGCCGCCGCCAGATGCCGTCCAGCATCAGCCGCGCCCCCTCGGCGTCCTCGGCGAGGGCGGCCCGGACGCTGCCGCCCGGCAGGTCGAGGCGGGCGCCGCCGTCGGGCAGCGGATACGCCCGCACGGCGACGKGCGGATCGTCGCTCCGGCGGAACAGCAGGTCCTGGTAGGCCTCCCCGTTCATCCGCCAGGCATCCGTTTCGGCCCAGGGCGACCAGGGATCGCCGCCCGCCCGCGCCTGCGCGGCGACCGCCGCGCGCTGGTCGCGCAGCACGGTCAGGGCGGCGGCGGCCCAGACGGCGGACTCGATCCCGTCGGCCGGGCGCGTCGCCATCAGGTCGGCCGCGTGGCGGGCGATGAAGCCGGTATCGAGCTCGGCCCTCCCGTAGGCGGGATGGGCCGCGATGGCGCGCAGCAGGCCGAGATTGGTCGTCACGCCGACCACCTCATACGCGGCGAGCGCGGCGGCGAGCTGCCGGACGGCGGCGGGGCGGTCCTCGCCCCAGACGACCAGCTTGGCGATCATCGGGTCGTAATCCGGCGTGATCCGGTCGCCCTGCGCGATCCCGGAGTCGACGCGCACCCGGCCCGGCACCTCCTGCGGCTGGCGCAGGTGGACGAGCGTGCCGACCGTGGGCAGAAAATCCCGTTCCGGATCCTCGGCGTAGACCCGTGCCTCGATGGCGTGGCCCTGCAAATGCAATCCCTCGGCGCCGAGGGGCAGCCGCTCGCCTGCGGCCACGCGCAACTGCCACTCCACCAGATCGAGGCCGGTGACCATCTCGGTCACCGGATGCTCGACCTGCAGGCGGGTGTTCATCTCCATGAAGTGGAAGGCCTCGCCCTCGGCGATGAACTCCACCGTGCCGGCGCCGACATAGCCGACCGCCCGGGCCGCCGCGACGGCGGCCTCGCCCATCCGCGCGCGCCGGGCCGGGTCCATCCCGGGGGCCGGTGCCTCCTCGAGGACCTTCTGGTGGCGCCGCTGGATCGAGCAGTCGCGCTCGAACAGCGAGACGATGGTGCCGTGGCTGTCGGCGAAGACCTGGATCTCGATGTGCCGGGGTCGGGTCAGGTATTTCTCGATCAGCACCCGGTCGTCGCCGAAGGAGGCCTGCGCCTCGCGCTGGGCGCCGGCGAGCGCGGCCTCGAACTCCGTGGCCGACCCGACGACGCGCATGCCCTTGCCGCCGCCGCCCGCCGACGCCTTGATCAGCACCGGGTAGCCGATGCGGGCGGCCGCCTCCTTCAGAACTGGGAGGTCCTGCGCCGCGCCGTGATAGCCGGGCACCAGGGGCACCCCGGCGCGCTCCATCAGCGCTTTGGCCTCGGCCTTCGAGCCCATGGCGCGGATCGCGGCAGGGGGCGGGCCGATGAATACGAGGCCGGCTTCGGCGCAGGCGGCGGCGAAGTCCGCGTTCTCCGACAGGAACCCGTAGCCGGGATGGATCGCCTCCGCCCCGGCGCGGCGGGCGACGTCGAGGATCCGCGCGCCCACGAGGTAGCTCTGGCGCGCCGGGGCGGCGCCGATCGGCCAGGCCTCGTCGGCCATCCGGGTGTGGCGGGCGCCGGCATCCGCCTCCGAATAGACCGCGACCGTGCCGATGCCGAGGCGCCGGGCTGTGGCGATCACCCGGCAGGCGATCTCCCCGCGGTTGGCGATCAGGATCTTGCCGAACATGGCCGCCCCCTCAATCCCGCCGCCACGGGGGCGGGCGCTTGTCGAGGAAGGCGGCCATGCCCGCCTGCCCCTCGTCGGAGGCCCGGCGCTGCGCGATGCGCCGCCCCGTCTCGCGCCCCAGGTCGGGGTCCACCGGCCGCCCCTCGCACAGGAAGACGAGGTCCTTGGCTTCGGCCTGCGCGCCCGGGGCGCCCTGAAGGATGTTGCGCAGCACCTCCGCGCCGGCCGCCCCCAGCCGGTCGTCCGGCACCACCTCGTGCACGAGGCCGATCGCCCGGGCGCGTTCGGCGGAGAAGACCTCCGCAGTCTGGAACAGGCGCCTGGCCCAGCGGGGGCCGATCGCGTTGACCACGTAGGGGCCGATCGTCGCCGGGATCAGGCCGAGCCGCACCTCGCTCAGGCAGAAGCGCGCCCCCTCGGCGGCGATGGCGACGTCGCAGCAGGCCACGAGCCCGACGCCGCCGCCATAGGCCGCCCCCTGCACGAGGGCCAGGGTCGGCTTCGGCAGCCGGTCGAGGCTGTGCATCAGACCTGCAAGGCCCGCGGCGTCCGCGCGGTTGCTGTCCAAGGACTGGCCGGCGATCCGGCGCATCCACGCGAGGTCCGCCCCCGCCGAGAAGCTGGGGCCGGCACCCGCCAGGACCACCGCCCGGATTCCGGGATCGGCGCCCAGCCGGTGCAGGGATGCGGTCAGCGCGGCGATCAAGGCATCGTCGAAGGCGTTGTGCTGGTCCGGACGGTTGAGCGTCAGGGTGGCGACCCCGTCGTCGTCGACCGCCTCCAGCAAGGTGCTGCTCATCCCGCGCCTCCTACATCCGAAACAGGCCGAAGCGGGTCTCGGGGATCGGCGCGTTGAGGCTCGCCGAGAGCCCGAGCGCCAGGACGCGGCGCGTGTCGGCGGGGTCGATCACCCCGTCGTCCCAGAGCCGGGCGCTCGAGTAGTAGGGGTGGCCCTGCTGCTCGTATTGCTCCCGGATCGGCGCCTTGAAGGCCTCCTCCTCCGCCGCCGACCACGTGCCGCCGCGGCCCTCGATGCCGTCGCGCCGGACCGTGGCCAGGACCGAGGCGGCCTGCTCGCCGCCCATCACGCCGATCCGGGCGTTCGGCCACATCCAGAGGAAGCGCGGCCCGTAGGCCCGTCCGCACATGCCGTAATTGCCGGCCCCGAAGCTGCCGCCGATCAGGACGGTGAATTTCGGCACCGCCGCGGTGGCGACGGCGGTGACCATCTTGGCCCCGTCCTTGGCGATACCGCCTGCCTCGTAGCGCCGGCCGACCATGAAGCCGGTGATGTTCTGGAGGAACACCAGGGGCACGCCGCGCTGGGCGCAGAGTTCGATGAAGTGCGCGCCCTTCTGCGCGCTCTCCGCGAACAGGATGCCGTTGTTGGCCACGATCCCGACCGGGTAGCCCCAGACATGGGCGAAGCCGCAGACCAGGGTCTGCCCGTAGAGCCGCTTGAACTCGTCGAAGTCGCTGCCGTCCACGAGCCGGGCGATGACCTCGCGCACGTCGTAGGGGGTCCGGCGGTCGGCCGGCACCGCCGCGTAGATCTCCTCGGCGGCGTAGCGCGGCGGCTCGGGGCGCCGCAGCGCGAGGGCGGGCCGCTTCACCGCGTTCAGGCCGGCCACGATCCGGCGGGCGATGCCGAGGGCGTGGGCGTCGGTCTCCGCGATGTGATCGGTCACGCCCGAGGTCCGGCTGTGCACGTCGGCACCCCCGAGTTCCTCGGCGCTGACCACCTCGCCGGTGGCGGCCTTCACCAGCGGCGGCCCGCCGAGGAAGATCGTCCCCTGGCCACGGACGATGATCGACTCGTCGCACATCGCCGGCACGTAGGCGCCGCCCGCGGTGCAGGAGCCCATCACCACGGCGATCTGGGCGATCCCCTGCGCCGATAGGGTGGCTTGGTTGTAGAAGATGCGCCCGAAATGGTCGCGTCCCGGAAAGACCTCGTCCTGGTTGGGCAGGTAGGCGCCGCCGCTGTCGACCAGGTAGAGGCAGGGCAGCCGGTTCTGCTGCGCGATCTCCTGCGCGCGGAGGTGCTTCTGCACCGTCATCGGGAAATAGGTGCCGCCCTTCACGGTCGCGTCGTTGGCGACGATCATGCACTCGCGCCCCGCGACGCGCCCGATGCCGGCGACGATCCCGGCCGAGGGGACCTCGCCGCCGTAGAGGCCGTGCGCGGCGAGTTGGCCCACTTCCAGGAAGGGCGAGAACGGGTCGATCAGCGCGCGGATCCGGTCACGGGGCAGGAGCTTGCCGCGGGCGCGATGCCTCTCCCGCGCGGCCTCGCCGCCGCCGAGGCGGACGCGGTCGGCGGTCTCGCGCAAGTCCGCCACCAGGGCGCGCATGGCCTCGGCATTGGCGCGGGCCTCGGGGGTACGCGGATCGAGCGCGGATTCGATCATCGGCATGGCGCCCGTCCCCCGTTCCGACCGGATTCACGCATCGCCCGCTGCACCGACGATGGCCGCAGAGAACCCATCGCCCCTCGTGCGGGGGGAGGGGGGCGTCGTGGGCTCAAGGGCGCGACGTGCGAACATCGTAGCCTCCCCTCAGTCCGTCTCGGCGAACAGCTCGCGGCCGATCAGCATGCGCCGGATCTCGCTCGTCCCGGCGCCGATCTCGTAGAGCTTGGCGTCGCGCAGCAGCCGGCCGGTCGGATAGTCGTTGATGTAGCCGTTGCCGCCGAGCGCCTGGATCGCCTCGAGCGCCACGGCGGTCGCCCGCTCGGCCGCGAACAGGATCGCGCCGGCGGCATCCTTCCGCGTCGCCTGCCCGCGGTCGCAGGCCCGCGCCACGGCGTAGACATAGGCCCGGGCGGCGTTCGTCGCCGTGTACATGTCGGCGATCTTGCCCTGCATCAGCTGGAACGCGCCGATCGGCTCTCCGAACTGCCGGCGCTCGTGGACATAGGGCAGGACGACGTCGAGGCAGGCGCGCATGATGCCGAGCGGCCCCGCCGCCAGCACGGCGCGCTCGTAGTCGAGGCCCGACATCAGCACGTTGACGCCGCGCCCGACGGTGCCCAGCACGTTCTCCTCCGGCACTTCGCAATCCCGGAAGACCAATTCGCAGGTGTTGGAGCCGCGCATCCCGAGCTTGTCGAGCTTCTGCGCGGTGAAGAATCCGGAAAATCCCTTCTCGATCAGGAACGCCGTGATGCCCCGCGGGCCGGCTCCGGGGTCCGTCTTGGCGTAGACCACCAGCACGTCGGCATCGGGGCCGTTGGTGATCCACATCTTGGTGCCGTTCAGGACGTAGCGGTCGCCGCGCCTCTCGGCCCGCAGGCGCATGGAGACGACGTCGCTGCCGGAGCCCGGCTCCGACATGGCGAGCGCGCCGACATGCTCCCCCGTGATCAGCCGCGGCAGGTAGCGCCGCTTCTGGTCTTCGCTGCCGTTGCGACGGATCTGATTCACGCACAGGTTGGAATGCGCGCCGTAGGAGAGCCCGACCGAGGCCGAGGCACGGCTGATCTCCTCCATCGCCACCGCGTGCTCGAGGTAGCCGAGGCCGGCACCGCCATAGGCCTCCTCGACCGTGATGCCGAGCACGCCGAGCGCGCCGAACTTGCGCCAGAGATCCGCGGGAAAGGTGTTGGTCGCGTCGATCGCAGCCGCCCGGGGGGCGATCTCGGCGCGGGCGAAGCGCTCGACCGCGGCCCGCAGGGCGTCGGCGGTCTCACCCAGGCCGAAGTCGAAATCGCCGAGGCCGCTGGGCATGGCTCGTTTCCTCACCTGCGTATCGGCCGCGCGCCTCGTTATAAACGAACGTACGTTCGATTCGCCGGACTGGCAAGACGATTTACGAACGGTCGTTCGTTAACCTATAGCCGATGCCGGAGTGCACATTCTGTCGTGTTTGGCGTGCGCTATACCGTCTTCGGAGTGTCTCCGTGGGTCGCACCGCCGGATCGAATGGACCTCGCACGGCTGCGGCCATCCGCCAGGCCGGGCTTCGGCTCATCTATCGCCACGGGTATGAGGCGATGACCCTGCGCGCGCTGGCGGCCGAGGTCGGGATCCAGGCCGCCTCGCTCTACAATCACATCCGCAGCAAGCAGGATCTGCTGTTCGACATCATCCGCGACCACATGGAGACCCTGCTGGTGCAGACCGATGCGGCGCTGGCGACCGCCGCCGAGGAACCGGCGAGCCGGCTTCGCGCCTTCGTGGCCCACCATGTCACCTATCATGTGGAGAAGAAGCAGGACGTCTTCATCGCGAACTTCGAACTGCGATCCCTCGATCCCGAGCATTACACGGCGATCGTCGCGATGCGCAGGGCCTACGAAGACAGATTGGTCGCGCTGCTCGACCTCGGCGTCGCCGCGGGAGACTTCGAGATCCGCGACACGCGGGTTGCCGGCTACGCGATCCTCGGCATGCTCACCAGCGCCTGCACGTGGTACAGGCCCGAAGGTCGGATGACCAAGACGGAGGTCGTCGATCTCCATACCGATCTGGCGCTCCATGGGTGCCTTCGGCGCCAGCGATAACGGCTCGAACCCTCAGGGACGGCGCATCCGAAGCCCGTCGTCGGGGCTCTGACATGGGCGCGGATCGGGCGGCCGATCAAGCCGGAGGCCTTGCGCGCAATGGGTTTGCGGAGCAACCGTTCCGCGTCTGGAGCCCGCACGGCTTCCATGACCGCACGCGACGGCTCGGAAGCTGACGATGCGGAGAGTCCGTCCCGAGCCGGCACCAGCCCGTCCGGGGAGCGGGTTCGCCCCCCCCGGTTGGATGGGCGAGAGCGGAGGCTGCGCTTGGCGAGCGCAATTGCCGGCCTGCGTCAGCACCCGAAGATTGTGGGCGGTTCAGATCAACGCCCACGCCGCCCGGACGTGATCGAGACCGCGCATCGTCAACCGTCGAAAGCGACCGGCCTGCTGCGTCCGCCCGAATATCGGCTCGACGACCGGCTTCCTGCGGCGACAGCCTCCGGCGCCAGTGTCCTTCAGGTGGGCGGCCAAGGGGCAGCCTGCCTGAAGCGACGCCGGAAGGGGGCTATGACATGCCAGGCGCGGCCTTCGCGGCGTCGCGGGCGCAAAGGGATCGCGCATCCCGACGCGCGCGATCCGGCGATTGCCGGTCCCCGACGGCTCGGCGGATGACCGCCCGGATCTCGGAGCCCGTCGCGGCACCGGAAGACAGGCCGGACCGATCAGGCGGCGGGGACCTTGATGCTCGCCTGGTCGGAATCCTCGCGGAGGAAGTATTTGTTTGTCAGATACGCGACCTCAGTCCGGTTCTTAGCGCGCAGCTTTTTCATGATATTGCGGACGTGAACCTTGACGGTGCTCTCGCACATGTTGAGTTCGTACGCGATGATCTTGTTGGGCGTACCCTTCCGGAGCGCGCGGGCGACGCAGAGCTGGCGCGGCGAGAAGATCTCGTCGTTGGCGGTCTCGACCGGCTCGTCGACCTTGATATTGGCCAGGAGCGGCAAGAGGCACTCGGCCGGGATGTAGACGCCGCCCGCTTGGACGAGCTGCAGAGCCTGAAGGGCGATATCGACCGAGGTCGTCGTCGGAATGTAGCCTTTGATTCCGAGCTTGATGATGCGCACGATCTGATCGAGGTTCTCGCCGTCGGAGATCATCGCGACGGGGGGCACGCTGCCGTCGCCCTGGAGAGACGCCAGCTCGCGCGTCGTCTCATTCCACTCGTCCTCGGTGAGATTCCCATCGGGCCGGCAAAGGACGACCACGCTGGCGGTGGCGTGGGGCATCTGCCGCTTCCAGGCTTTGATGTCCGGGAAGACCTCGAACGAGCCGTGCTTGTCGGCGGCGCTGAGCGACGAGGCGAGGCACCGACCGACAAGCTGCCGCCGATCGATGATGACGGTGAGATTGGCGTGTGTCCGGGACTTGTCCCGCGGCTCGACGGCGGCTGGATCTCCACCCTCACCCGCGAAGCCACGGTGGCTTTCGGCCGTGCTCTGCTCACCGATGATGAGCTCGCGCCGAGTACCAAGACTGGCCATTAGTCATTCCCTCCTCTTGAAGGAAGCCCAGCATCAGCGTGGACCTGTCTACTCATGGGCGCACTCACGACCTTGCGGCGGAGAAATGCGGCCGCATCCGCCGCCCTGGAACGCCTGCTGTTGATCGCTGATACAATGCTAACTTCGCTAAAATCGTCTGTAAATACCCTATCTGCCATTAACAGGCCGGAAATTTGCGCCAATACAATTTTCATCGACTACGTACGTACAGCGTAGTGGGGTGAATATTTTCAACTGCGTTCGCTCTTGGGGTGGGTTGGGAGAATAATAGACTCGGTAAGTAGATTTAAAGTAAATAGTTCGAAGTGTTCGTTGTCTTGTCGGGCAAAGTGGGGCGCTTCGAAAAGGCCCGGTTTCCGAAAGACTTCCCACCGGATGGTCTTTCCGGCGAGCGGGGCCGCTTTTGGCGGCGCCATCCGTCATCTAAATATTTGATATCAGAGTATTTCTTTTTCTAGAAGATGCAGAGGCGGCATTGGGGCAAAAAGGCAACAGGCGCGTCGCACGGCGCAGGGCTGCTGGCCATGAGGACTGATTTCGTACGTAAATTTCCGCGCCGACCGCGGTTGTGGCGCTGGATCTGTGCCGCGACCCTGCGCCGCTTCCTGCGTGGCACGATCATCGGAACGATCGCCCTGACCCGAATCGCTCAGGCGTCGAACGGACGATGGAGGACGGCATCGGTTTCGGTGCGACGATCCCCGGGAGCGAGCGGACGTCGGGAGGCGCGGGCAGGGCCGATCGGGCCGCTGCGGCGACCGCCTTCGCCGCTTCGCGATGGCCGGTCATGGCCGTGCCTCCGATGCACGAGCCCACCGCCTTCGCCAGTCCCGAGCCCGCAGCCGACGGCGTCGGGCTGCGGGCCGTGTGACTGCGGGACTGCGAGCTGCGGTGTCCCATGCGGCAATCGGCATCTGCGCCCACCTCCGGACGACCCGTCCCTGCCGCTTCGCGGACCCGTTCAGTCAGGGATTCTGGGCCGTGACACTGGTCGGCAGGCGGAACGACGCGCCGGTCTCGCTCCGCGCGGCGCCCGCACCGGTCGACGAGGTGTGGACGTCCCCGGCCGGCGAGAGAGTGAGGCTCGGCATCTCGACCTTCACGGTATCGCCCGGCTCGACGAGCATGTCCTCGGCGGCCGGCATCACGGTGGACTTGCCGTCGATCACCCGGATGATCGTGTAGACCGGGCTCGATGCGGCGGCCCGGGCACGTTCGGCGAGAAACCGCGGGGCGGTCACTTCAGCCTCGCGGATCAGGCGCTGCGTCGTCTCGAGGCGGCGGTTGATTTCCTCCAGGCGCGCCGCGGTCTTCCGCCCGTCGGTCACGATCTCATCGATGCGCTTGTTGCGCAGCTCCAGGATCGAGATGCTGGCGCGACCGATCTCTTGCTGCGCCTTCAGGCGCGTCGCGTCGAGACGTAGCCGGTCGCCTTCGAGTTGCGCGACGTTCCGCTCCAGCGCCAGCTGGCGCGGCGCCGCCGTGAGACCCTTCTCGACCAGGATGGCGACGCTCTGAAGCTCCTTCTGGAACAGTTTCGTCTGGGTATCCTGCGTGACGAGCTGGCCCTCGATGGACTCGATTTCCTTCGCGAAGAAGACCTTCAGCTGCTCGAGGGCGCGCGTCTGCTCCTTGAAGGACTCCCAGCGGACGCGAAAGATCTGCGTCTCCTGGGTGACGATCAGGCCGATGCCGGGTTTGCTCTCCTGTCCCTTGAGGAAGGGCGGCACCTCGAAGGTCTCGAGCCCCTTGCGCTCGGCTTCGAGCCGCGCCTGGCGCACGAGCAGCCCGTCGCGCTCGTTCATGAGAACGGACATCTCGCCCTGCGCGGTGATGGCATCGCGTTCGAGGCGCAGAAGACCGGCGTCCGCGACGCGCATGAGGCCGCCACCGATCGTCAGCGCCTGCAGGACCGTCAGATCCGGCCGGAATGGGTATTCCCCAGGCTTGTCGACCTGTCCGACGATGTAGAACGGCCGGAACTGCGTCACGTTGAGCGAGGTGTCGGGCTTCTCCGCGAGGCCGAGCCGGCGTTGGAGCCGGTCGGCGATCACGTCGGCCAGTTCCGCCGGCGTCCGCCCGGCAGCGACGACGGAGCCGGCCACGGGCAGCAGCATGGCGCCGTCGGCTCCGACGGTGAATTCCTCGCCCAGGGCTTCCCACTCGAACAACTGGTCCTGCGTGGCGCGCCATTCGTAGACACGCAGCCGCACCTTGTCCTGAGGTCCAAGCCGATACTCCGCGGCATCGGCCGGGACGCCCACGCAGGCGAGGCCGAGAAGGCAGACGGGCATCAGGCGGCGGAGCCGGCCGCGCAATGTCGAACGCGGGCGTGCCGAGACCGGGGCCATGCCGGCCGGGATCCCTCCGAGGGTCGTGGTGCGCTCCAGGTCCGTCGGACCTGGCCCATGTCGATCCCGCCGGGCCATGCTCGATCTCCAGATGGTCTCAAAGCTCAAGGATGGCCTCCGGCCTCAGCCGGCCAAGCAGCAGGTGGGCGGTACCGAGGACGTTGCCACGCAGGCGTCCGCGCCGGTCGATATAGGCTTCGGGCCACAGGCTCCGGATGACGTTGGCCGTCACGTTGCGGGCGACGAGCCGGAGCGCGTAGGGCAGCGGCATTGTTCCCTTGCGGACGAGGTAGAAGGGGTTGGCCACCTGCGAGTAGCCGAGGCGGTAGCCGCTCACGCGGCCTGCCTTCACGCCCAAATGAACACCGAGGATCGTCGTGACGGAGACGACGCGCCCGTAGCGGCGAAGCTGGCTCGTGAAATCGGTGTCTTCCTGCCAGCCATAGAGCGGCAGCCGTTCGTCGAACCGCAAGGTTCCGATCAGCGCGGTCCGTATCGTCATGTTGCACCCGTAGGCGCCGAAGTGGTCCTTCACCTTCGCCGGCCCGGCCGCGCGCGTGGCCCGAAGCTCCGCCAGTCCTTCATCGAAGCTGAAGCCGGCGCTGCACGCGCCATCCTTGACGACGTTGCCCATGGCGACGGCGAAATCGGCGTTCTCCTCGAACTGTTCTTCGACGCGCTCGAGATAGTCGTCGGCGGGAATGAAATCATCGTCGAAGAAGGTGATGAGGTCGAAATTTTCCTGACACCGATCGAGCGCCTGATTGCGCTGCGCGCACAGGCCGCGTTTTCCGTAGACGCTCGTGACCGGAAAGGATCGCGCCTCGACCGTGCCGATATGGCTCGCATCCGGACTTGAGATCATGACCGCGTCGGGCAGGCGGCTCTGCGACTCGAGATGTGCGAGCAGCCTCTCGACCGCGCCGATGCGCCCGACCGTCGGTATCACCACTACGAGTCGCATGTGCGCCCAGGGCCTCCGGAAATCCCACGGCGACACTACCGGCGGCGGATAGGGGCCGGTCCGCCTCCTTTCGGATGATGCCCCGCCCCTCCGGTACGTCCTGCGAGCGCGCCGAAGGCCGGCCCACCCTCCGGCGCGCACAATGGGCGGATGCCGAAGATCCAGTGTTACCGCCTGTGTGCGGCGGACAACGTCGTTCAAACAGCTATTCTGTCGCTGCTCTCATCGTGCACGGTCAGATGTGGTCTGCGGATGCACGGTCGAAATCGGTGAGAACCGGAGAATTCAGCTGTTAAACGCTCTCACACCGCCCATGGCCCGCCAGCCCCTGATCGCGGAGCCGCCCGTCGCCGAGCCGCCCGTCGCCGAGCCGCCCGTCGCGGCGGTGCGCGGCGTCCCGCTGCCGATCGACGACGCGGGCTCCGCGAAGGTCGCCCTCGTGCACGATTGGTGTCCGGCCTTCCGCGGCGGCGAGCGCGTCGCCGCCCGGCTCGCCGGACTTCTGAATGTCAGGAATGTCTACACGCTGTTCGATTTCCTGCCGGATGCCGTGAAGAACGAGCATTTCCCCGATCTGACGTTCCACACGTCGGTCGCGAACGGGCTGCCGGGGATCGAGCGCTATTACCGCGCCCTGTTCTTCGCCTGCCCGTTCCTGATCGAGCAGTTCGACGTCACGGCCTACGACGTCGTCGTCAGCTCCTCGGCGGCGTTCGCCCGCGGTGTCCTGACACGGCCGGAGCAGCCGCATCTCTGCTACGTCCACAGCCCGGCCCGGTATGCCTGGGACGAGCAGTTCTCCTATCTGGGGCAGGCGAAGCTCGGCTACGGTCCGCTCGGACTTCCGATCCGCTACATGCTCCACGGGTTGCGGACCTGGGATACGCGCACCGCGCACGGCCCGGACCTGATGCTCGCCAACTCGCGCTACGTGCAATCCCGCATCCGCCGGATCTACGGGCGCGATGCGCGGGTCGTGCATCCGCCGGTCCCGACCGACGACATCCCGTTCGTCGAAGCGAAGGATGACTACTTCGTCACGGCTTCCTTCCTGGTGCCCTACAAGCGCGTCGACCTGGTCGTGCGGGCCTTCAACGCGATGCCGTCGCGCCGCCTCGTCGTGGTGGGCGAGGGGCCGGACCTGGCGGCGCTGCGTGCCCTCGCCGGCCCCAACGTCACGTTCGCAGGGCATCTGCCCCGGAAGCAGTTCGTTCGGGTCATGGCCGAAGCGCAGGCGATGGTCTTCGCCGGGTGCGAGGATTTCGGGATCACGATGGCCGAGGCCCAGGCCTGTGGCACGCCCCTCATCGCCTTCGAGCGCGGGGGCGCGAACGACATCGTCCGCACCCTCGGAAGCAGCGAGCGGCCGACCGGCCTCCTGTTCCGGGAGCAATCCGAGGCTGCGATCATCGCGGCGGTGGAGCACTTCGACGCGTGCCGGGGACGGATCCTGCCGGAGTTCTGTGCGACCAGCGCCGCGCGCTTCTCGGTGGAGCGCTTCGATCGGGCGATCCTGCAGGCGTTCGAGGATGTGAGAGCCCTCAACCGCGAGCGGCTCAGCGCCCCTCCGGACCTGGACTGAGCCGGGCCGTCGAGGTCGGCCGCGTCTCCGGGGCAGCCACGCCGGCCGGCATCCGGTCCACGACGGCCATGAGGTCGAGGTAGCGGACTGCCGAGTCGGACCACCGGAAGGCCTTGACGCGCTCCTGACCGGCCCCGGAGAGGTGTCGGCGCAGGGCCGCATCGGCGCGCAGCCGCCGGAACGCGGCGAGCCATTCCCGGGGTTCGTTCGGATCGGCGTAGAGGGCGGCCGGCCCGCAGATCTCCGGAAGGCTGCCGGTGTTGGCGACGACCACCGGGCACCCGAGCACCATCGCTTCGAGCGGCGGTAGCCCGAACCCTTCGGTCAGCGAAGGGAAAGCCAGACAGAGCGCGTCCTTGAGGAGCGCGGCGAGCGCGGCGTCGTCGATCCTGCCGAGCCAGCGCACATTCCCGTGTTGCCGGCCGTCGACCGCACCGAAGATGCCGGGCACGGCCTGCCCGACCACGGCGATCGACAGTCCGTCCTCGGCGAGCGCGTCGGCGAGGCCCAGGATGAGGGCCGTGTTCTTGTGGCGCGCCTGAGAGCCCAGAAGCACGATCGTGTTCCGATCAGCGCCGTCTCGCGCCGCCGAGGCCTGCGGCCGGGTCCAGGCTTCGACGTGCTCGTGCCCGTCGGGGACGACTGCGATCCGCGCGGCGGGCCGCATCCCGTAATGACCGATCATCTGCGCGGAGAAATGTGAGACCGTCGTCAGCGCGGCGACGCGCCGACACAGGGCCGGCACGAGCGTCCGGTACAGCAGGCGGAAGGCCGGCGCGTAGCTCTCGGGCACGATGCGCGTGTTGACGTCGTGGAGGCACAGGATCTGCCGCCGGATCGCCAGGGGGCCGGTATTCCCGAGGCTGAGCAGGCCGTGCGGTACGTGGCGCGGCAGATCGATCTGCTCCCAGAGATGGCCGGTCCGGCGGCCCACCGTCCGGGTGGAGATGGCGCGCAGGTCGAGGGTGTCCCGGGCATCCGGCGGCATCAGCAGTTCGAGACGAAGCCTCTCCGTCCCGGGATGTCCCTCCGCCAGCATCCGATCGAGGGTGCACACGATCTCGCGCGCGTAGCGCTGCACGCCCGTGAGGGGTTGAGAGAGGAAGCGGCCGTTGATCACCCAGTGATGCATCTTGGACCGACCGCGCCCATCACGATCCATACTGCGACCGCCCCCTCTGCTCGCACGCGGAGCCGGACCTGTCAGGTTCGCCGAAAGTCGTAAGGCCGTGCGATCAAATGATCCGTTCAGCCGAGCCGGTGCGGTCCCTCTCGTTTCAGCGGCACGGGCGACGACCCCTGTTCGGGCACAGCCCTGTCGACGCCCCCACGCCAGGACCGGCACACGGGATCCGGTCCAGCGCCGTGAAAGCCGGGCGGAGGCTGGCGGAACAGGGCCGCCCGCCCCGCACCCTCCTCCGATCAGAGGGGCGCCCCCGAGGCCTCTCCGAATGGCTTACGTCAGGCCGCCGGAACGGATCTGTCCGGGCATCGTCCAAGCAAACTACCACAATTGCCAACTGACATTTCTATTTCGTCATCAATAAACATTTGTATCGCGGGCTCCGGACAATAGCACCGAACCAGCATCGACCTCTTACCGAGGAGAGAGCCTTGGCGGCTCGTTTTTACTTTGAGATCGCAAGCGCCGAAGAGACGATCCGAGATTGGGAAGGCGTCGAGGCCTCGGGACTCGAGGAAGCCCTGATCGAGGCGCGCAGCGTCATCGCCGAGATGGTCGAGGAGATCACCGCGTGCCGCCGGGGGCCGCCCTGGACCCTGCTCGTCCGGAACGAGGCCGGATGGTTGGTCGGCCGGCTGCCCATCCGGAAATGATGGAGGGAGGGCGAGACGGTGGCGGGCGACGCTCTGCGGCTCTTAAGATGTCGTTAACCTGTCACCCGGAGGATCCGTGTGAGCCCTCGCATCGTGACAGCCATGGCCGGAATGCTTCTCTCCTCGTACGAACCGCGCGCCGCCGCTTGGGCGGATACCGTGGCCACCCAGATGGCGTCGGCGGCCCACGCGCTTCGCGCCCGTGGCGATGCCAGAACGGCCGAATCACTCCTCGAAATGGCCCGGCGCAACCGGATCGTGGGACTCAAGCTGCGCGCAGATCTGGGATCGACTCGGGTTTCGAGCCCGTGACCTGACCACCCGGTATCGGCCCCCGATCGCACCAGCTGACGACCGATCGCGCATCTCTGTGCACGACCGGAGCGCGGTGGAGATCCGCGGTCGCACGTCCGGGAACGGGGGCGCTCGGTGTCAGGATTGGAGCCAGCCGTTGATCGAGGCTCAGGCGCCGTCGTCTGCCTCCACCCCCGTCAGGTGTTGAGCGACCGGCCTTTCGCCAGCACCATCGGCCACCTGACCCGGGGAGAGACGACCCGAAGCGCGAGCGTCTCAATGCCGTCGGTGCGACCGGCCGCAAACCAAGTCAGAAAAAGTACCGATACGTATACGACGCCGCCGATTAAGACGACCGACGCCAATTCTAGGCTCAAGAATAGTTTCGATGGCGCATTCATCAAGTGGACTGACAGAGGCCAGACGACCATGGCCATCACGGAAGCGGCGATCGCCGGACGGATGACGGCGTAGATCTGTCGGAAAATGCTTATTGCGATCAGTCTTTTGATGCAGATGATCGCTATGCCGCAGAGCATGACGCTCACGATGACCCGGGTCCACGCAGCGCCCTCAGCGCCATGGGCTGAGACCATGTACCAAGTCAGGGGCAATCGCACCCCTAGTTCCGCAAGTGCTGCTGCGGTCAACCAGTGGGATTTCTCGCGTGCAAGCGCCACGGCTCGCCACGGACCCGCCGGCAGTCCCGGCAGGAATGCCAGAGCCAGGACAGCAGCTATGTGGTCGGCGCCATCCCAATTCTGCCCCAGCATCACCTGAATCGCTGGCCCGGCCAGGAAAAACAATCCGACGTAGATTGGTGCGATGAATGTCGCGATGACCGATGACGCAAGAAGATACGACGCTTGAAGCCCCTGTAAATCTCCTGATTTCGTATAGATAACGGTCGCCAGCGGCCGCGTGATCGGCAAAATCAGCGCCTGATGCGGCAGGTTGGTCATGTCGTTGCAAATCGTATACCGCCCGAGATCGGCGGCGGCGACGTATCGGCCGAGCAGGACTCGGTCGCATTGCCAGCTCAAGGCTATGAATAATTGTGTAAAAAAGCTCCAGCTCACGAAGTGCGAGAAGACATTCCATTTGGCAAGCGTCAAGCGCGGCCGATGGGGCGCAATAAGGTAAGATGTAACCGTCATCGCGGCAGGACTTGCCAATGTCGCCGCCGCCAGCGCCCAGTATGTCCTGAAGGTAAAGGCAATCGTAACCGCGAGCATGCCGCCGACGAATTTCCCCGTCACCTCAGCGGCGAAGTCGCGTCGAAAATCCAGGTCCTTGATGTAAACAATCAATCTCGGGCTCGCAATTCCCCGGATGGCCGGCGCAAAGGCGAGGATGATCAAGAGATTTGTCAGCCGCGGCTCACCAGTGAAATGCGCCAGGGGATACGAGAGGATCGCAATTGTTACGACGATGATCATCGCTCTGATGAAGCCGAGGGTAAAGGCGGTATTCAAATGCTCTTCTGTCAAATCCGGAACAATCAGGAGCGCCTGGCTGACCGGGATTTCCAATATCGCTTCGGAAATGACGACAAAGCTCATCGCCAGAGCGACCAAGCCGAAATCGGTCGGGCCGAGCAGTCTCGCGAGAACGACCAGGACAAGGGCGTCCATGATTTTCGCTGAGAACTTGCCTGCAATGAGCCAGCTCGCGCCCTTCGCCGCCCGTATCTGAGCCGAGCCGTCAATGGAGGGAGTCGATTGATTTGCGCGCATGGAGCAGCCACCGGGTTGTCAGATGAAACAGCGGTTCAAAGGCGCATCAGCGTCATCCATTCGGGGTGGCCGCATTCAAAAGGGACGGACAAGTCTCGGGTCGATCCAACGACCGTGGATGTTCGCAGTATTCCAATGCGGGCGCGGTAAATCGGTCGGTCTGCAGACATTTGACCGTCGGGGTGTGGCGAGAGGGGGCGATTCGATGACCGGCTCCGGACACGGCGGGCCGCGCTCATCGGTGGATGTGGGTTGGGTTGAGGGCGATACTGGATCGGCGCATCACCGGACCGTCCCGTTCTGTGACCTCATGGTGCGATCCACCGCCGCTCAACGATGTTCCGGACCCACCGGTCGGTCGGGGCGGCTCGACCGGTGGGCTGTCGCTGCGGATCGCCCCCTGCGCCGCAGACCCAGGGTCGGCCGGCTCCCGACGGATGCGGGCCGGCCTGACCGGAGCACGGAATCTTAGGATCTCCGCGCTAGCACCCCCTGTGATCTGTGGCCGGGGTGACACGATGCATTGGTCGAGTGTGGTCATCGCCCTGTACGCCGCCGGGTTCTTGGAATTCTGGCGCCTCTGTGCGGACGCGCCCATCGCCGAGGACGAGCCGGGCTGACACGCCGAGGGTGTGGCAGCTGCCCAGATCATCGGTGGTCGGTCAGGGGCCGCAGCAGCGCGCCGAGCAGAAAGGCGAGCTGGCCGCAGATCAGCAGGGCCGTGCCGCGCCGCAGGCAGGCGCTGGCGCTGAGATGATGGACGCAGAGACCATAGGTGACTTCGGCCATCACGATCGGGACGAAGACCAGCAGGCGCCAGACCGAACCGAAACGTCCCAACATGAGGCCCAGCAGAGCATTGAGCATCAGGCCCTTCATCGGTGCGGTCCGCGGCGGGCGCGGGCATCACGGCGCGATCGCACCGGCATGGCGCTAGCGACTGCCGCGCTGACTCAACACGGCCGGCACCGTCTTGAGCAGGATGCCGAGGTCGCGGGTGAGGGTCCACTGGTTGACATAGGCGCAATCCAGGGCGACGCGCTCGGCGTAGCCCGTGTCGCTGCGTCCCGAGACCTGCCACAGGCCGGTCAGCCCCGGGGGGACGGAGAAGCAGGTCGTGAAATCCGCCCCGTACCGGACGACTTCGGCCTGCACGATCGGCCGGGGTCCGACGAGGCTCATCTCCCCGCACAGGACGTTCCAGAGCTGCGGCAGCTCGTCGAGGGAGGTCTTCCGCAAGACCTGACCCAGCGCGGTCACGCGCGGATCGTGGGTGAGCTTGTGCGACGCCTCCCACTCGGCCCGAGCCTCGGGGTTTTCGTCGAGGTGCCGTGCCAGCACCGCGTCACCGTTCGGCACCATGGACCGGAACTTCAGGCAGCCGAAGGGGCGCCCGTGCCGGCCGAGACGCTTGTGGCGGAAGATCGGCGATCGGCCATCGCTTCCCCAGATCAAGAGGGCGATGAACAGCAGCAGCGGCAGCAGCAGAAACAGGGCCGTCAGGGCCGTGGCGGCGTCGAGGGCGCGCTTCGTCGCCCAGCTTGCCTTCAGGCCCGGGCCGGCATGCGCCGTGGCCGGCAAGGTCTTGACCAACGCCTCGTTGATCGTCTCGACCATGTCCTGTGGCGTCGACGGCTCGATCGGTGTCGGGGTCCCAGCCGGGCGCAACATGTCGGCTCCTTGACTCGGGGCGAGACGGGGTCGGAACCTGCGGGGCGGAGTGTGCGCCCGGCTGGCCCGGCCGGCGTCGACGCAGCCGGCTTCGGCGGCGGTCAGCCGGTCCGAAGGGGCGTCGATCGCAAGCGGAACCCTTGCGACGACACTGAGCGCGCGACAGGTTCGGCAACAAGACGGCCGGCGATCCATCAATGGAGGTAAGTCGTTGCTGATCGTGCTGGTCTTCGCCGCACTGATTGGGGGAACAATCGGGTTCGCGTTGGCCCTTCCGCAGGGAATTCCGGTCGCGCTGCTGGCGGCGCAGGCCGGAGCCGCCGTCTGCGCCGGCCTGGTCGCCCTCCTCGCCGGCCGCCGCTGAACGGCCCGTCCGCTTTCGGCGAGACCGGCTCCGCCGTTGGAGGTAGGCCTCCCGATCCGCAGGACCCGGCCTCGGGTGACAGGCCCCGATCCTGCGGATCAGGCATTGCCGTGAGCGCGGTAAAGTTGTCCCGCGCTGATCGCGGCGTCCCATGCAGCCGCGGATCGGGGCAGGGGCGGCGCCCATCGCGCGGGCTCGGGTGGTTGGCATCGTCCGAGGCGATTCGGCAGGTCTGCGCGATCAGCCAGCCGCGCCGATTCCCTCGACCGCCAGACCTTCGCCACGCCGTCCTGTCCGCGGCCGCGATGCGCGAGCCTCTCACGAACGTGATCGGCCTATCCGATGCTCAAAGGGCGTAGGGGCAGCCGCGGCCACGTGCGATCGCATCCGGCGGCCCGGCCGCGGTCACCGCTCAACGTGTCTCGGTCTTCGTGTCCTGGCTGGGGGACGGACCTTGAGCGGTGCTGCACCGGGCCAGGACCGATCGGACGTGCAGGCGCAATTTCTGTTTCCTGTCCGCCGCGGGGGCGGATTTTTTACCGCGTTCCGAATCGCCGGAGGCTGTCATCTCGAACCCCCTGAGGCCAGTCACCGCGCGCCGCCATCGCCGCGGGGTCGAAAGGGTGATCGGCGATACCTATAATGGATTATTTGGCCGAAATCTCGACATTATTGCAACGCGACGTGCGAAAGCAGTTTTGAGTTTTGTTAAGGTTTATGTCTCCTACTGAGCATTGTCGGACTTAGGCGAACTACGTAGGCAGTATGCAGGGGCCCTCCCGAGGGCAGCAATCAGGGAGGAGATGCGTGCCCATCCGCTTCTATTTCGATGTCGAGAACGGCAAGGAGACGATCCGCGACGAGCAGGGCGTGGAGGCCGAGGATGCGGCCGAGGCTCTTGAGGAGGCCCGCAGCGTGATCGACGAGATGGCGGATGGTCTGGGCGTCTCCGATCGGGACAGCCCATGGACGCTCGTCGTGCGTGATTCGACCGGAACCGTGGTCGGCCGGCTTCTGATCTCGCGTTAGGAACAGCGCGCGGCTCCCGCAGGCCGGCTTCGGTTCCGCGCCGACGCCAAGCTGCTGACGGCGCCGGGCGCCACGCCCGTGAACCACAATCTCTCCGAGGACCGAAGGCTGTCGGGGCGGGCTGATGCCGACGCTGCCGCCCGTCCGAGCCTGCGCCGCCGCCTTTCTCGCGCCCGCTCAGCCGAGGCTGCCGAATCCGGCGGTCTCGCGCGTCCAGGCGAGCGCCTGCTCGCTCAGGGAGAGACCGAGGCCCGGCCGGGTCGGCACCCGCATGCGGCCGTCCTCCAACTCCAGCCGCTCGTTGAACAGCGGCTCCAGCCACTCGAAATGCTCCACCCAGGGCTCCCGCTGCAGCGCGGCGGCGAGGTGGATGTGCAGCTCCATCGAGAAGTGCGGCGCGATCGTCAGCCCGGCGAACTCGGCGAGCGCCGCCACCTTCAGGAACGGCGTGATGCCGCCGACCCGCGGCGCGTCGGGCATCAGGAAATCGGCGCCGTTCTGGCGGATGAAGTCCCAGTGCTCGGCGACGCTCGTCAGCATCTCGCCGGTGGCGATCGGCGTGTCGAGGGCGGCGGCCAACGCCGCGTGCCCGGCGGTGTCCAGGCAGTCGAGGGGCTCCTCGATCCAGATCAGGTTGAAGCGCTCGAAGGTCCGGCCCATCCGCATGGCGGTCGGCCGGTCCCATTGCTGGTTGGCGTCGACCATGAGCGGGAAGGCGTCACCCAGGTGCTCGCGCACCCGCGAGACCCGGCGGATGTCCTCGGCCCAGTCCGGCTGGCCCACCTTCAGCTTGATGCCGCCGATGCCCTTCCCCCGGGAGCGGTCGGTGTTGATCAGCAACTCCTCCAGCGGCGTGTGCAGGAAGCCGCCCGAGGTGTTGTAGCAGCGCACCGAGTCGCGCTGCGCTCCGAGGAGCTTGGCGAGCGACAGGCCCGCCCGCCGCGCCTTGAGGTCCCACAAGGCCACGTCGAAGGCGCCGATCGCCTGGACGGCGAGGCCGCTGCGGCCGGCGGAGGCGCCGGCCCAGGCGAGCGTGTCCCAGGCCTTGGCGATGTCGCTCGGATCCGCCCCGAGGAGCGCCGGGGCGATCTCGCGAGCATGGGCGAACTGGCCCGGGCCGCCGGCGCGCTTGGAATAGCTGATCCCGAGGCCGCGATGGCCCTCCCGGCTCTCGACCTCGCAGAACAGGATCGCGATCTCGGTCATCGGCTTCTGCCGGCCGGTGAGCACCTTGGCGTCGCTGATCGGGGTCTTCAGGGGCAGGGAGACGGACCGCAGGCGGATCCCGGTGACGGCGTCCTGAGCCAAGGCTTCCTCCAGGGTTCCTCCCGCGCATGGACGCGGATCTTGGGCGCGGATCGGAGGCGGCGACGGAACCGTGCCGCTCGCGACAGCTATCCCGTTGCCGGTCCCTCATGCTCAGACGCAGCCACCGCGTTCCTGCGCATGAGCCTGAGGTCTCTGGCGAGGCATCGACTTTTCGAAACGTCGCCGACGCTTCCGTTTGAATCGCTGCACCAGCGTGGCGCAGGGCGAAGGCCCTGTCCAACGTCATTCTTGGATCGATTGATGCGCGGCCGGCATCGGACGCGTGGCGCCGGGGTGAGGGGAGGGGTCAGACCGCGGGCATCGCCGCCGTGTCCGGTGGAAACCGGAACGCCACCAGGGTCATGTCGTCCCGCCGGGCCTCGGCGCCGCGATAGGCATCGAGATAGGCCTCAAGGGCGGCGGCCTGGGCGGCGAGCGGTTGATCCGCGTGGCGCAGGAGGCTGTCGGCCACGCCGCGCGGGCCGAGGAGCCGCGGGCTCCGGTCGGGCGCCACCCGGCCCATCTGGTCTGTGATGCCGTCCGTCATCAGGTAGAACGTCGCGCCGGCAACGGGCACGACGACGTCCTCCGGGGTCGTCTCGCGGCCGGTGCGCGGGTAGCCGAGGCCCCGCCGGTGGCCGCGGACGCGCTCGGCCACGCCGTCCCGGATCACCGTGAGGGACAGGCCGGCGCCGGCGAAGCGCAGGGCGCCGGTCGCCCGATCCCAGACGCAGATGCCGCAATCGAGACCGTCATCCGATTCGGCGCCGCGCCCGTCCTGGCGGAGCTGCGTGCGCACCATGGTGTCGAGGGCCGCCAGGATCGCCGCCGGCGAGCGCAGGCCGCGCTCGTGCAGGAGCCGGTCGAGGGCCGTGGCGACGATCAGCGTCAGGAAGGCGCCGGGCACCCCGTGGCCAGTGCAGTCCGCCACCGCGACGACGCTGAGACCGTCGATCTCCTCCAGCCAGAAATAATCGCCGCCGACCACGTGGAGCGGTTCCCAGAGCACCGCGACCTCGATCCCGGCCCCTGCGAGGGCGTTCCGGTCCGGCAGCACCGAATCCTGGATGCGCCGCGCGTAGCCGATGCTCTCGATCACCTGCCGGTTGGCGCGCTCCAGCTTGTCGTGGGCGAGTTCAAGCTCGACGAGGAGCTGCTTGGCCGCGTCGCCGCTCCGCAACCCGTCGACCATGCGGTTGAAGGCCTGGCTGATGACGTCGATCTCGTTGCTGGGCCGGTAAGCGCCGCCGAGGTCCACGGTCGTCCAGCGCTTGTGCTCGATCTCGCGCATGGCCAGCAGCAGCCGCATCAGTGGCGCCATGACGTGGCGGCGCACGGTGACGTGCAGCGTGATCACGAAGGCGATCATCAGCCCGATGCTGGCGCCGAGGGCGAGCATCACCTGCCACGCGGCGTTGTCCCGCAAGTCCTGGGTTGAGAACGTCACCGTCAGGCTCCCCGCCGGGCGGGGAAGGCCCGGCACCGACAGGTCGGCCGTGGCCGAGACGTTGGACCAGCCCCGGCCCGACGGCGGCGTCCCGGCCGTCGCCACGCTGTGGCCCTCGGCGTCGCGCAGGATGGCATGGCGGAAGGCGGGCTCGGCGCCCAGGGCCTTGAGCGGCCCGCCATAGGCCTCCGCGCTGCGAGCCCAGTCCGGCCGCGCGATCGCGGCGGCGGTCATCCGGGCGAGGAGTTGCGCCCGGCCGTCGTAGAGGCGGAGCTGGTCGGTGTAGTTCACCCACGCGATCCCGAGCTGCGTCAGCAGCAGGAGTGCGCCGATCACCGGGTAGATGCGCAGGAACAAGGTATGGGGCAGGCTGTCGAGGTCGCGGCCCCGAGCCGCCCCCCGCAGGGCGCCGGGCTTCATCAGCTCGGCCGCCGGTGTGCCCGCCGCCAGAACGTTGGCGAACCCGCGCTTCGACAGGGGATCGCCCCGGCGGATCGGACCGGCACCGCGCAGCCCGCCCGCGCGCCCTGACGCACCGGCCGCCGGGACGGGGTCGATGTCGGCGAAGCCGAGCTTCGCCAGGGCGTCACCGGTCCGGAGGGGCCGGGCGCCCCGGAGGCCCGCGGCGCGCTGCGGCGGGTCGATCGCGGTGTCAGGTCCACTCACGCGACATCACTCCGTGTCAGGACGATTCCGGTCGGCGGCGCGATCCGGAGGCGAAAGCCGCCGGGCCTCGCGCTGCCCCGGGGCGCGAAGCCGCGCCCGGGAGGACCCGATGGGCGCGGGCCGTCCGCGGCGGGTCAGCTCAGGATCGAGCCAGTCTCGGACGGATCCGCGTGGTCGCCGGCCTCCGCCGMACAGCGGACGCAGTCGCGGCCGGCATGCTTGGCCGCGTAGAGCGCCGCATCGGCCCGACGCAGCGTCGCCGGCATCGACTCGCTCGCCCCGAACGCCGCGAGGCCGATGCTCACCGAGATCGGAAGCAGCCCGTGGTCCAGGCGGACCGGCCGCTGCGCCACCGCCCGGCGGAGCTGCTCGGCGACGGCCTGCGCCTCCGGCAGCGCGGTCTCGGCGATGAGGATGGCGAATTCCTCGCCGCCCATGCGGCCGATCACGTCGTCCGGGCGCAGACAGTCGCGGCAGGTCTCGACGAAGGCCTTGAGGACGAGGTCGCCCGCGCTGTGACCGTAGCGGTCGTTGATCCGCTTGAAGCGGTCGAGGTCGAGCATCAGCACGCTGGACGTCGTCGCGACGGACTGGATTCGCGCCCAGGCGTCCTCGCAGACCTGCAGGAAGCGGCGGCGCGAGAGCGCGTCGGTCAGGTGGTCGGTATCGGCGAGGCGACGCAATTCGGCCTCGAGGCGCGCCCGGTGCTCGATCTCCGCCGAAAGGGCATCGTTGAGGTGGCGCAGGGTGCGCTGCTGCTCGGCCAGGCGCTGGTTGGCGCGGTGCAGGTCGAGCTGCATGCGGTCGCTCAAGCGCACCAGCCGGCGCTGCTCGTGGTAGCTGCGCCGATACGCGCCGGCGAGTTCGCGCACCCCGTCGCCGACCTCGGCGAGCCGGGCCAGCATCACCTCGGAGCGGCCGAGGACGGCCTCCTCGGTGTCGAACAGGCTGAACGCATCCGCCGGCTCGGACAGGAGATCGGGGGCGGGCGCCTGTTTCGCGCTCACGCGGGGACGCCCGGGATCATCTCGAACCGCGCATGCGCGAAATCGGCCGCGAAGTCCTCGCCAGCCTCCTGGATCACGTCGTCCTCGGCGCTGAACATCCAGCGGATCGTCACCGGGCGGCCCTCCGCGGCGGCATCCTCCAGGGGCATGAACAGGTTCATCAGCGCCTTGGCGCTGGACGAGTTGAAGTAGGCGAGCGCGACGTCGAAGGTGATCGGGCTCGCCTCGGTCTCGGCGAGATGGCCGCGCAGGGCCTGCAGCAGCGGGCCGAAGAACGCGGCCGCGTCCTCCGGGTAGGATTCGCCGCGCAGGACGAGACGCCCCGACGCGAAATCGAAATCGACCTCGGGCGATCGCTCGGTCCTGGTCAGCGTGATGCGGTCCATGTCCGTGCGGTCCTCAGATAAAGGCCTTGAGGCAGAACAGGCTGCGCTCCGCGCTCAGATCCTGGAAGTCGTACTCGACAGGCGCGCTCGACCGGCGGGCGATCTCGATCAGTCCGATGCTACCGCCGAGGCTGCCCTCGTCCGGCGGCTGGCGGAGCTTCTCGCGGTAGACCTTCCTGAGTTCGTCGCTCGACAGTCCGGAGATCTCGTCGAGGCGCTCGCGCAGCCGCGGGACCTCGGTCTTGCCGACCTCGTTGCCGCAGACCACGAAGAAGCGTCCGCCCTCGGTGCCGACCGCGATCATGCCGGCGCTGGCCCGGCCCGGACCCGGCGCCTCGGCGGGCGCCACCTTGTCGGCGGAGTAGCGGATCACGTTCTGCGCCTGCTCGACGAAGATCGAGAACACGCGCTTGGCCACCGCGGCATCGGTGTCCTCGTGACGCATGCGCATCTTGAGGACCTCACCCAGCGAGAACATCATGTTCTCGGACAGATCTCCGTCGAACGACAGGATCACGCCACTGCGCTTCGACGCCTCGTGGAAAGATCTGAAATCGCTTGCGCGCACGGAAGCCTCTCGTCCGCTTCGTCGCGGCAGCACACCGCGTGTGTAGCGCCTCCATTAGTAGGTAATAATCAAATATTTCTTACCGGCACTGACCGCTTTCTGAGCAAGACTGCCTGTATATCGGGCAGGATCGCAAGCATTACGTTCGGTGCGGCGAGGTGGGGACGGTGCCGAGCCGAGGCCGATCAGGCCGCCGCACCCCGCGGCGCATCCGCAACCCGGTCGGAGTCCCAAACCTGCACGACGTGACCGGGCGCGACCTCCCGGTAGAGCCGGTCCGGCGCCACGTAGTCGGGCGCCCGGATCGGGCTGCAGATCTCGTCGTCCGGTAGGGCGTGCCGCGCGCCCCGTCGGGCCGGGTCCGGGACCGGCACGGCGGCCAGCAGCTTCCTCGTGTAGGGGTGCTGCGGATTGCCGAAGACCGCAGCCCGGGGGCCGATCTCCACGATCTCGCCGAGATACATCACGGCGACCCGGTGGCTCACCCGCTCCACCACCGCCATGTCGTGGGAGATGAACAGATAGGCGAGGCCGAATTCCGCCTGGAGGTCGAGCATCAGGTTCACGACCTGCGCCTTGACCGAGACGTCCAGCGCCGAGACCGCTTCGTCGGCGACGATCAGGCGGGGGTTCAGGGCAAGCGCCCGGGCGATGCAGATGCGCTGGCGCTGGCCGCCGGAGAACTCGTGCGGGAAGCGCCCGGCCGTCTCGGGGCTCAGGCCGACCCGGGCGAGCAGATCCTCGGCCCGCCGCCGGGCCTCCCGGGGGATGGCGAGGCGGTTGATCAGCAAGGGTTCCGCCACCGCCGCGCCGACGCTCATGCGCGGATCGAGGCTGGCGAACGGGTCCTGGAAGATCATCTGCATCTTCTGCCGGCGGACGCGCAGGGACTTGGGGTCGAGTCCGGCGACGTCCTCGCCGTCGAGCAGGACCGAGCCCGACAGCGGCTCGACGAGGCGCAGGATCGAGCGCCCGGTGGTGGACTTGCCGCAGCCGGATTCGCCGACCAGCGCCAGAGTCTCCCCGGCGGCGAGGCTGAACGAGACCCGTTCCACCGCGTGAACCCGGCCGGACACGCGGCCGAGGAGTCCTGAGCGGATCTCGAACCGCGTGGTCAGGTCGCGCACCTCCAGCACCGGGCGCGCGGCGACCTGGACGGTGTCGGGGGTCTCCACCGTCGGCGCCGTCGCGCCGGTGGCGCGGTCGACCACGGGGAACCGCAACGGCCGCGAGAACCCGGTCATGGCACCCAGGCGCGGGACTGCGGCGAGCAGCGCCCGGGTGTAGGGCTCGGCAGGATCGGAGAAGATCCGCGCGGTCGGCCCGGCCTCCACGGCCCGGCCCCGATACATCACCACGGTGCGGTCGGCGATCTCGGCGACCACGCCCATGTCGTGGGTGATGAACAGGACCGACATGCCTTCCTCATCCTGAAGGCTCTTGATCAGGTCGAGGATCTGGGCCTGGATCGTGACATCAAGCGCCGTGGTGGGCTCGTCGGCGATCAGGAGCTTCGGCCGGCAGGCCAGCGCCATGGCGATCATCACCCGCTGGCGCATGCCGCCGGAGAAGCGGTGCGGGTACTCGTGCAGGCGCGACCGGGCCGCCGGGATCCGGACCTTGTCGAGGAGCCGGATCGCCTCCGCCTCGGCGGCGGACCGCGACAGGCCCCGGTGCCGGATCAGCGCCTCGGCGATCTGGAAGCCGATGGTCAGCACCGGGTTCAGGGAGGTCATCGGCTCCTGGAAGATCATGGCGATGGAATCGCCACGCACCCGCCGCATCTCGGCCTCGGGGGCGGCGAGCAGCTCGCGGCCCGCGAAGCGCACGCGGCCGCCGATGCGGCTCGCGTCCGGCGGCAGGAGGCGCAGGATCGACAGGGCGCTGACGCTCTTGCCCGAGCCGGATTCGCCGACGAGCGCCACGGTCTCGCGGGGCCCGACATCGAACGAGATGCCGTGCACGACCTCGCGCCAGCGCCCGTCCGAGCGGAAGGACACGGTGAGGTCGGAGACCGAGAGGATCGGATCCGGCATGGGCTTTACTCCTGATCCAGCGGGGTTCGGCGGGGCCACGCCAAGCCTCCCCCTCGTCCTCCGACGCGACGATGGTCCTGCCTCTCCGTCGCGCACCGACGCCGATGACGGAGCGCGACGCGCCCCCTCTCCCGTGCGGGAGAGGGTTGGGGTGAGGGGCGAGACGCTTCAGGCTCGGGCAGGCCATCGTTGCGGTTGGATGGCGCGCCTTCTCCGGACAGACCTGATCCCTCACCCTGTCCCTCTCCCGCACGGGAGAGGGGACCCGCGCGTGATCCTGAAGTCGCAGTGCCGGAACGGCCGTTGACGTTGTTATGTCCCGCCGCGGGAGCGGGAGCGGGCGCGTTCGCGGCAAGCCGGCAGTCATCGGAGCCCGGCCGCATGCCCTAAAGCACCCGGCGCGGGTCGAGGGCGTCCCGCAGGCCGTCGCCGATGAAGTTGATCGACAGCACCGTCAGGAAGATCGCGCCCCCCGGGAACAGCGCCCAGTGCGGCGCGACGTCGAGATGGTCCTTGGCGTCGAACAGCAGCCGCCCCCAGGTCGGGATGTCGGGCGGGAATCCGAGCCCCAGGAAGGACAGCGTCGATTCCGCGATGATCGCCGCCGAGACCTCGATGGAGGCCGCCACGATCACCGGCCCCAGCGCGTTCGGCAGGATGTGGCGGCGCACGAGGTGCCCGGTCGTGGCCCCCTGCGAGCGAGCCGCCTCCACGAATTCCTTCTCGCGCAGCGTCAGGAACTGCGCGCGCACCAGCCGGGCCACCGGCATCCAGCGCAGGCCGCCGATCACCGCGACGATCATCAGGAACACGCCGCCCTGGCTGCCGAACACGGCCTTCAGGCTGTCGCGGAACAGGTAGATCACGAGGAGCAGCAGCGGCAGCTGCGGCAGCGACAGGAACAGGTCGGTCAGCCACATCAGCACCGGGTCGAGGAACCGGCGCGACATGCCGGCGAGGGCGCCCACCAGCACGCCGATCAGGCTCGCCACCGCCATGGCGGCGAAACCCACCGCCAGGGAGATCCGGCCGCCGTAGATCATCCGGGCGAGGAGATCCTGGCCGAGATCGTCGGTGCCGAACGGGTGGTCCCAGGACGGACCCTGGAGCTGGGCCGCGAAGTCGATGTCGTCGATGGCGACCGGCCAGAGCAGGCCGCCGAACACCACGCCGGCGACGAGGAGCGCCAGGACGCCGATGCTGGCGAGCGCAAGCCGGTGGCGCCGGAACCGCCGCCACGTCTCCCGCCCCGGCGAGGCGGGCGCGCGGGCGAGGGCAGGCGCCTCATCGGAGGGCGATGCGAGGGTCGAGCCAGCCATAGAGCAGGTCCGCGACGAGGTTGAACAGGATGACGAGGCCGGCGAACACGAAGGTCACGGCCATCACCACCGGCGTGTCGTTGGCGAGCATGGCGTCGATCAGCAGCGAGCCGATGCCGGGGATCCGGAAGATCTGCTCGGTGACGATGGCGCCGCCGAACACCGCTGGGATCTGGAGGGCGACCAGCGTCACCACCGGGATCAGGGCGTTGCGGGCGATGTGCCGGCGGGTGACCGTGCCCTCGGTCAGCCCCTTGGCGCGGGCCGTGGTGACGTAGTCGAGGCGGGCGACGTCCAGCGCTGAGGCGCGCACGTATCGGGTGTAGGAGGCGGCCTGAAAGAAGCCCAGCACCGCCACCGGCATGATCGCCTGCCGGACATTCGCCCAGATCCAGGGCAGGCCGGATCCCGGCAGGTCGGCCTGGTAGACGAACGGCAGCCAGCCGAGCTTGATCGAGAACAGCAGGATGAACAGCAGGCCGGTGAAGAAGGTCGGCAGGGAGAAGCCCACGAAGGCCAGCGTGTTGGCGACCTGATCGGCCAGCGAGTAKGGGCGCCGCGCCGCGTAGAGGCCCACCGGCACGGCGATCAGCAGCGCCAGGATCTGTGAGGAGCCGACCACGAACAGGGTCGTCGGCAGCCGCTGCAGGATCAGGGCGTCGACGTTCACCCGGCTGGCGAAGGAGAACCCCCAGTCCCCGTGCAGCATGGCGACGAGCCAGTGCAGGTAGCGGGTCAGGATGGGGTCATCGAGACCAAACTTGGCGCGGAGCGCCGCCCGGACCTCGGGCGGCACGTTCGGGTTGGTGGCGAGTTCGCCGAACGGATCGCCCGGCGCGAGCGCCAGGACGGTGAACAGGATCAGGCTGATGCCGAGCAGGCTCGGGATCGCGATCAGGAGGCGTCGCAGGATGTAGGCGCCCATGGCGCGGCGCTCCCGCTCAGGCCTCCCGGTACCATTCGGGCAGGAACGACAGGTCGTTGTCCCAGCCGCTGCGGGGGGCCTTCAGCGTGGCGCCGACCGCCGAGACCTCGGCGCGGTGGATCAGCGGCAGCACGTTCTCGGACACCGCGAGGTCGTTGCACCTGATGAGGAGCGCCGCCCGCTTGACCGGGTCGAGTTCGCTCTGGGCGGCGTTGTAGGCCGCGTCGTAGGCGTCGTTGCGCCAGCGCGCGACGTTGCGGCCCTGCCACTTGTTGGCCTTCTGGGCCACCTCCCAGGACGCGTACATGAGCAGCCAGATCGCCGGATCGGCCTGCGTCATGCTGTAGGCATACATCTCCATGTCGGCGTAGAAATGCGTGCAGGTGTCGGGATTGGCCGGGTCGGAGGAGAAGAACACCGAGCCGGTCACGGATTTCAGCTCGATCTCGATGCCGGCCTTGGCGGCGGCCTGCTTGATGATCGCCTGGGTCTTCTGCCGCGGGGCGTTGATCGAGGTCTGGAACAGCAGCTTGAGCTTCTTGCTGTCCTTGGCGCGGATGCCGTCGGAGCCCTTCTTCCAGCCGGCCTCGTCGAGGAGCGCGTTGGCGCGTGCCGGGTCGAAGGCGAACTGCATGGCCTTCGAGACGAAGCGCTCCGGGCCGTTGACCGTGTTGGCGGTCGCCTTGCCGGTGCGGCCGTAGATGTAGGTCTCGATCGACTTGCGGTCGACGAGGAGGTTGATCGCCTGGCACACCTTCGGGTCGGAGAAGGCGGGGTGCTTCGTGCTGATCGCGGAGCGCTCGCCGTCGACCTCGACGTTCGGGTCGGTGGCGTTCAGCAGCAGGAACTCGAGCTTGCCGCCGTAGACCACGTCGACCCGGCCCTTGCCGCCGGTCTCCAGGCGCTTCAGGACCTCGTCCTCGATCAGCATGTTCCAGGCATAGTCGTACTCGCCGGTCTGGAGCACGGCGCGGGCGGCCGAGACCGCGTCGCCGCCGCCCTTCATCTCGACGGTGTCGAAGTAGGGCCGGTTCGGCAGGTGGTAGTTCGGGTTGCGCTCCCCGCGGACGATGTCGCCGGGCCGGAACTCCACGAACCGGTACGGCCCGGTGCCCACGGGGGCGAGGTTCTGCGGCGCGTCCCGGGATTTGGCGCCGCTGTAGGGGCCGAACAGGTGCTTGGGCAGCACCATGCCGACGATGCCCACGAAGGCGTCGCACCAGTAGGGCGTGGGCTTGTCGAACAGCACCCGGACGCTCAGGTCGTCGATCTTCTCGACCTTGCAATCCTTGTAGGAGCCGGCCGTCACCGCCGCGGTGGCGGGGTCCCGGGCGTATTCCCAGGTGAAGACGAGGTCTTCGGCGGTCAGCGGCTTGCCATCGTGCCACGTCACGCCGGGCTTGAGCGTCCAGACCACCGAGCGGCCGTCGGCGGCGAGCGCCCCGTTCTCCTTGGACGGGATCGTGGCGGCCAGCACCGGCGCGAGGTTGCCGTCCGCGTCCCAGGCGGCGAGCGGCTCGTAGAAGATCCGCGAGGCGTCCTGGTCCTTGGTGCCGACGGCGAAATGCGGGTTGATCAGCGTCGGCGCCTGCCACCAGAGCAGCTTGAGCGCGCCGCCGCCGCCGGCCTTGGTCGGCTTGTAGCCGGCCCGCAGGTCGGCCGCCATCGCCACCCCGTTCCCGGCGAGCATCAGCCCGGCCATGGGCGCGGAGAGGCCCAAAGCCACCATCCGCTGCACGAAGGCGCGCCGCGACAGGCGGCCGTCCTTCACCCGACCGATGAGGCCGCGCAGATCCCGCTCGTCCATGTACGCATTCCCGTTGACCGCCGCGAGCGGCACAGCATCATTGCGGGAGCCGCAATGGCAAGGGGCGGGCCAGTGACGGTTCAACCGAAACGTGTTGACTGAGATCCGATTCGGACGACCCCGTGGCCTCGCCCCTGCATGCTGAGGCGTTCGACACGGCGTTCTGCCGGAGAGCTTGCGACGATCCGTCTTTGCGAGCGGAGCGAAGCAATCCAGCGGCGCCACGCTTCCTGAGGGCGCGCAGCCCTGGGTCACCTCGCTGCGCTCGCGATGACGGCGCGGAGCCCGCTATGATGGCGCGAACGCGACGCGCGACCTTCTCGGAGACGACACGATGGACAACCGCAACGCCGTGTGGCGCCAAGTCGACGCACAGTCAGAGCGGCTGATCGCCCTGTCCGAGCGCGTCTGGGGCATGCCGGAGGTCTGCTACACGGAAGCCCGCTCCTGCGCCGAGCACGTCGCCGAACTGCGCCACCAGGGCTTCCGGGTCACGGAGGCGGTCGCCGGCATCCCCACCGCGGTGATGGGCGAGGCGGGAGAGGGCGGTCCGGTCATCGCCTTCCTCGGCGAGTACGACGCCCTGCCGGGTCTGTCGCAGGAGGCGGGCGTCGCCGCGCACCGGCCGGTGGAGGCAGGCGGCCACGGCCACGGCTGCGGCCACAACCTCCTCGGCTCGGCGGCGCTGCTGGCCGCCACCGCCCTGAAGGACTGGCTCGCCGAGACCGGCACCCCCGGCCGGGTGCGCTACTACGGCTGTCCCGCCGAGGAGGGCGGCGCCGCCAAGGCGTTCATGGTCCGCGCCGGCGCCTTCGCGGATACCGACATCGCGATCACCTGGCATCCGGGCAGCTTCTGGGAGGTGGCGCCGCCGGTGGCCCTCGCCAACACCCGGGTCGACTTCGTCTTCACCGGGCGCACCGCCCACGCGGCGGCCGCGCCCCATCTCGGGCGTTCGGCCCTGGACGCCGTCGAGCTGATGAGCGTCGGCGTGAACTACATGCGCGAGCACATGCCGTCCGACGCGCGGGTCCACTACGCCTATCTCGACGCCGGCGGCATCGCCCCGAACGTCGTCCAGGCCGGCGCGACGGTGCGCTACTCGATCCGCGCCGGGGACCTCCTGGGCATGCTGGCGCTGGTCGAGCGGGTGAAGAAGATCGCGCAGGGCGCCGCCCTGATGACCGAGACCGCGGTCGAGGTGCGGATCGTCAGCGCGGTGTCGAACCTCGTGGGCAACGAGCCCCTGGAGCGGGCGCTACACGGCGTCATGGAGGAACTCGGGCCGCCCCATTTCGACGAGGCCGACCGGGACTTCGCCGGCAGGATCCGGGCGACGCTCACCGACGGCGACATCGACGCCGTGTTCCGCGCCATCGGGATGCCCCGCACGGAGGCGCCGCTCGCCGATTTCCTCGTACCCCTCGACGCGCCGCGCAATCCGGCGGTGGGCTCCACGGATGTCGGCGACGTGAGCTGGGTGGTGCCGACCGTCCAGGCCCACGCGCCCACGGTGGCGATCGGCACGCCGTTCCACACCTGGCAGGTGGTGGCGCAGGGCAAGAGTCCGGCGGCCCACAAGGCGATGGTGCAGGTCGCCAAGGCCATGGCCGCCACCGGCGCCCGGGCGGTGACCGACGCGGCCCTGCGCGACGCCGCGAAGGCGGACCTCGCCCGCCGGGTCGGCGCGGCGGGCTACGTCTCGCCGCTGCCGCCGGAGGTGGAGCCGCCGCTGGGGATGTCGCTGGGGCGCTGACGGGAACCCGCCTCAGAGCGTTCGGGCGCGCAGCGCCGTCACGACGATTTCGGCCAGGATGACGACGCCGAAGATCGCGGCGAGTACGACGGCGACCTGGTCCCAGTAGAGCAGGTTCAGGGCGGTATCGAGCGCGACGCCGATGCCGCCCGCGCCGACCAGCCCGAGCACCGCGGATTCGCGGATGTTGATGTCCCAGCGGAACAGCGCGATCGACCAGAAGGCCGGCTTCACCTGCGGCCAGTAGCCGAGCAGCAGCGTCGAGAGGCGCCCGGCACCCGCGGCCTGCAGGGCCTCGATCGAGCCGCGATTGGCCTCCTCCAGCGCCTCGGCGAACAGCTTGCCGGTGAAGCCGACGGAGCGGAGCGCGATCGCCAGGGTCCCGGCCAGCGGCCCCGGCCCGAACACCGCCACGAACAAGAGCGCCCAGACCAGGGAGTTCACCGAGCGCGAGGTCACGAACACGAACTTGGCGACCAGGTTCAGCGCGCGGTTGGGCGTGACGTTGCGGGCCGCCATCAGCCCGATCGGCACCGCGATCG
Source organism: Methylobacterium sp. P3_A11 (assembly GCF_056403155.1). NCBI lineage: Bacteria > Pseudomonadati > Pseudomonadota > Alphaproteobacteria > Hyphomicrobiales > Methylobacteriaceae > Methylobacterium > Methylobacterium sp. P3_A11. Next base: position 34,067 of record NZ_JBFUGA010000016.1, on the reverse strand, counting down.
CGATGGCGATCAGGGTGCCGAGCGTCGCGATGTGGAGCGTCTCCACCAGCGCCCGCAGGGTCGGCCCGACATAGCCGGCATCCATCGGCCACATCCGGCCGAACAGGTCGGCCAGCTGGTCGGGGGCGTCGTAGAGGAATTCCGGGATGACCTCGATGGTGCGCAGGCTCGCCACGAAGGCCGCCACCGCGCAGAGCGTGAAGGCGAGCCGCGCCAGCCGCTTCCACAGGGGGAAGCGCTGCCAGCGGCGCGGGCCGCCGGAAGCGGGCGCGAGCGCGATGCTCACTGGAACACCTTGCGGGCCCAGCCGGAGACGATCTCGGCCACCATGATCAGGGCGACGATGACGATCAGGATCGACAGCACCACGTCGAAGTCGAAGCGCTGGTAGGCGGTGAACAGCGTCGCGCCGATGCCGCCGCCGCCGACGATGCCCACCATGGTCGAGTTCCGAAGGTTGGAGTCGAGCTGGTACGTGGCGAAGCCGATGAAGCGCGGGAGCACCTGCGGCTGCACGCCCATGATCAGCGTCGACAGGAAGCCGGCGCCGGTCGCCCGCACCGCCTCGACCTGCTTCAGGGAGATCTCCTCGATCGCCTCGGCGAACAGCTTGGCGATGAAGCCCACCGAGGCGACGATCAGCGCCATGACGCCCGCGAGCGCCCCGAAGCCGATCGCCTTCACGAACAGGATCGCCACGATGATCGGGTGGAACGACCGGCAGAGCGCGATCAGGATGCGGGTCGGCCACGTCACCCAGGGCGGCATCAGGTTGCGGGCCGCCAGGAAGCCGATCGGCAGGGCGACCGCGATGCCGACCACCGTGGCGATCACGGCGATCTGCAGGCTCTCGAGGATCCCCGACTGGATCAGCTCCCAGCGGGAGAAGTTCGGCGGGAACATCCGCGCCAGGAACTGCTGCCCGTGGGCGATGCCGCCGGCGAAGCGCTCGGGCGAGAAGCCGAGCTGGGTCGCCGCGTAGACCGCGTAGGCGGCGAGGAGCGCCCAGCCGGCGCGGGCGGTCCAGTTGGGCCGGAACGCGACGCGGCCGGCGGCGGGGGAAGCGTCCGGGGAGGCCGGAGGGGCGGGCACGCTCATTCGAGCCAGTTCTCGCCGCCGTAGATGCCGCGCAGGTCGGCCTCGCTCAGCCGCTCCGGCGGCCCGTCATAGACCACGTGCCCGCCCGACATGCCGACGATCCGGGCGGCGAAGCGCTGGGCGAGCGCCACGTTGTGGATGTTGACCACCACCGGCACGCCGCGCTCGGCCGCGAGCCGGGACAGGATCTCCATGATCTCCACGGAGCTCTTCGGGTCGAGGGACGAGGTCGGCTCGTCGGCGAGCACGATCTCGGGCTCCTGCATGATCGCCCGGGCGATGCCGACGCGCTGGCGCTGCCCGCCCGACAGGGCGTCGGCCCGGCGCGTGGCGAAGCCCGACAGGCCGACCGCGTCGAGGAGGTCGAAGGCGCGGTCGATGTCGGCCTCGGGGAAGCGGCGCAGCCACGCCCGCCACGCCGGCACGTAGCCGAGCCGCCCGCAGAGCAGGTTCTCCATCACGGAGAGGCGCTCGACGAGGTTGTACTCTTGGAACACCATCCCGATCCGGCGCCGCGCCCGGCGCAGGGCGGGGCCGGAGAGCCGGGCGAGATCCTCGCCGCGGAACAGGATCTCCCCCGAGGTCGGCTGCACGAGCCGGTTGATGCAGCGGATCAGGGTGCTCTTGCCGGTTCCGGACGGTCCGATGATCGCCGTGAGGCCGCGGCCGGGCACCACGAGGTCGATGCCCTTCAGAACCGGCTGGCCGGCCCGGTACGCCTTGGTCAGCCCGCGGATCACCAGCGCGCGGGGATCGCCTTCGGGTCCGGCCGCCAACGCGCGCGCCGCGCTCCCCGCCGTCACGGCCTGCGTCACGGCTTGGGCGCGCCCGCGGCCTTCTTGCGGGCGGCCTCGGCCTCGCGGGCGGCCTCGCGCTCGTAGGCGACCTTGTTGTACGGGGTGCCCGAGTCCTCAGCGACCTTGCGGACGATCGCCCAGTCCTTGAGGTAGGTGATCGGCGCGAACCGGTCGTCGCCCTCGAAATCCTTCACCATGTCGGGCGGGAAGCGGAAATCGTAGAAGCACTGCTTCAGCTTCTCGGCGAGTTCCGGCTTGAGATCGTGGGCGTAGGCGAAGCCCGAGGTCGGGAATTTCTCGCTCGTATAGATCACCCGGTAATCGTCGCCCTTGATCGTGCCGCGGGCGACCATCCGGTAGAATACGTCGGAGGCCACTGGGGCGGCGTCGTAGTCGCCGGTTCCGACGCCCAGCGCAGACTTGTCGTGGCCGCCCGAGTAGAGGAGCTTGTAGTCCTCGCCGGGCTTCAGCCCCTGCTCGGGGAACAGCGCCTTGGGCGCGAGGTTGCCGGAATTCGACGACGGCGCCGTGTGGGCAACGCGCTTGCCCTTGAGGTCGGCCAGCGTCTTGTACGGGCTGCTCGCCTTCACCACGACGATCAGGTTGTAGCCCTCAGGCCCCTTCTCGGTGCCCTTGGCGGCGAACGGGATCGCGCCGGCCATGTTCACGGCGAAGCCGAGGGGGCCGGTCGAGAAGCCCGCCACCGTGAGCCGGCCGGAGCGCATCGCCTCGATCTCGGCCGAGTTCGACTGGACGGGGTAATAGACGACCCGCTTGCCCGTGCACTGGCTCAGGTAGGTCGTGAACGGCTTGAACGAATTCTCGTAGACTGCTGGATCCTCCACCGGCGTGTAGGCGAAGACGATCACGCTCGGGTCGCGGGTCTTGGCCGGGATGTCGGCGACGAGGTCCCTGTTGGCGTCGCAATAGGCGTCGTCGAGCTGGCCGCGGTTGGGGCACTCGTCGGCCCTGAGGGGCGACAGGGAACCGAAGCCGCAGAGCAGCGCCAGGGCTGCGCCGTATCGGGCGAATGTCACGCGGTAACCTCCCCTACGGGACCGTGCCGGAGGCCGGCGCCGTCATGCGCGCCCTCGATCCGGGGCGCGCGTTGGTCGGCAAATCTGTAAACGGCAGTTTCCGCGAGACGCAAGGCGTTACGTAAACCACACGTTGAAGGATCCGGCCCGGTGACAGGGCGCCCACGACGGCGTCTCGAAAAGCCTGCGGTCGCGGCCCGCTCGGGCGTCTGCATCGGGGCAATCCGGCGGAGCACGGGGCCGCGGAGCGGATCCCCGTGTCCGTCAGGCCCCTTCCCGGTTGAGCCGGGCCACGAGTTGATCGGCGAACTTGGCGGCTGCCACCGACAGGGAGCGTCCGCGCAGCTGCGCCAGCACGAGCGTCATCGGGGTGAGGTCGCGGGCATCGATCGGGCGGCTGTGCAGGCGCGGATCCTCGGGGATGCCGCTGAGAATCTGCAGGCTGACCACGTCCTCCCGCAGGGTGAGGTTGCGCAGGAATTCCAGCGAGCCCGACTCGACCGCAGGCCGCAATTCGACACCGCGCCGGGCCAGCGCGTGCTCGATGTGATGGCGGATGGCCAGCGAGTGGTCGGGCAGGGCCAGAGGGTGGGCGAGGCAATCGCGCAGCCGCACCGGTCCGCTCTCCGCCGCCAGCGCGTGGTGCCTGCGCATCAGCGCGCACAGGGTCTGGTGGCCGGAATAGAGCGGATGCAGTTCCGCCGAGGCCGGCGGCTGCAGGATCAGGGCGAGGTCGGCCTCGAAGGCCGCGAGCGCGGTCACCGCCTGCACGTGGTCCCGGACCCGCACGGTGAAGCCCACCTGGGGAAACCGGGCGCGGTAGGCCTCGACCTCCTCGGGCACCACCTGCGTGACGAAGGCCTGACTGCAGGCCAGGGCCACATGCCCCCGCCGCACCCCCGACAGGTCGGCGATCTGCGAGCGCACCCGGTCGAGATCGGCGACCTGATCGCGGATGTGCCGGGCGAACAGCTCGCCGGCCGCATTGAGGCGCATCCCCTGCGGCAGGCGTTCGAAGATCGGCGTGCCGAGTTCGTATTCGAGATCCTGGATCTGCCGGGTCAAGGCCGACGGCGTCAGGTTCAGCCGCTCCGCCGCGCGCCGGATCGAGCCGGCGCGGGCAATCTCGGCGACGCAGGTGACGGTGCGCAGATGCTTCACACCCGTATCCTGTGCGGGTGTTGCCTGAAATGCAACGGCACGCTCAAGATTTAGCACTTCCTCGCAACGGGGGCCGCGCCTAGCCTCGCGCCTATCGGGACTCTGCTGGAGCCGTTCGATGATCCGCCGCCGCACCCTCTTGGCCGGCCTTGGGGCCGGCCTCATCGCCCCCTTGTCCGGCGCCCGCGCCCAGGGCGCCCCGGTCACGATCCGGATGGGCTCGCTCAAGCTGATCCACTCGATCGCGCCGAGCTTCTACGAGCGATTCACCCCCGCGGGCGTGATCGTGGAGGTGGTGCCCTTCGAGAGCCCCACCGAGTGCAAGAACGCCGTCGTCACCAAGTCGGTCGATTTCGGGACCTTCGGCATCGCCGCCGCGACGCTCGGGGCCGCCGCCGGCGAGCCGGTTGTGGTCATCGCCTCGACCTGCAACCGCGGGATGGCGGTGATCGCCAAGAAGGATTCGGACATCCACGCCATCAAGGACCTGCGCGGCAAGCGGGTGGCGATCTGGCCCGGCAGCACCCAGGAGGTCTTCGTCCTGGAGCGGATGCGGATGGAGGGGCTGTCGGTGAAGGACATCACCCCCGTGCGGGTGTCCTTCTCGGAGATGCACATCGCGCTGGCCCGCGGCGACATCGACGCCTACGTGGGCGCCGAGCCGGGACCCGGAGTCAGCCTCGCCTCAGGCGTGGGGCAGCTCGTCGAGTACCCCTACGGCACTGAGATGGGCGCCCTCAACATGGTGTTCGGCGCCCACCGCGACACCCTCGCCGAGCGGCCCGACCTCGTCCGCACCATGCTGGAGATCCACCGCAAGGCCACGGAGTTCGCGGCCGGCGACCGCGACGCGATGATCGCCATGGCGGTGGCCAAGCTCGGACAGAAGCGCGAGGCGCTGGAACGCTCGGCCCCGAACGTCGAGCTGACCTGGCGCCTCGGGCCGGACGAGGTCCGGCAGGCCGGGGCCTACGCGCAGCACATGCTCGCCCTCAAGCAGATCAAGCGTCTGCCCGAACCCGGCTTCATCGACACCCGCTTCGTCGACGCGATGGGGCGGGCGTGAGCACCGGGGCCGAGGCCGGCGCCCTGCCGGTGCCGGGGCTCGGGCCGGCCTCCGCGCCCGCGCACAGGGCCGGCCTCGCGCTCGCCCGCCTGCGCCGGCTGGCGCTGGCCTGCATCGTGCCGGTTCTGCTGCTCGCGCTCTGGCAGGTCACCACTGCGGGCCGGCCCTACAGCCTGATCCCGCCCCCCGCCGAGGTCTGGGCGGAACTGCGGGACCTCGCGGTCGGCGGCGTCAACGACGACGCCTTCAGCGGCACGCTCTGGACCCATCTCGCGGCCTCGTTGAGCCGAGTCTACGGCGGCTTCGCGCTGGCCGCCGCCACCGCCCTGCCGCTCGGCCTGCTGATCGGCCGTGTCCCGCTGATCCGGGCGCTCCTCGATCCCGTCCTGCAGGTCCTGCGCCCCGTTCCGGTCACCGCGTGGCTGCCGCTGGCGATGATCCTGTTCGGCCTCGGGCCGCGCTCGGCCTTCTTCCTCGTGTTCCTCGGGGCGTTCTACCCGATCCTGGTCAACACGGTGTTCGGGGTGCGCTCGGTGGAGCCCCGCCTGTTCGAGGCGGCGGCGATGCTGGGCTGCACCGGGCCGACGCAGTTCGTCCGGGTGGTGCTGCCGGCGGCCCTGCCGTCGATCTTCACCGGGCTCCGGCTCGGCCTCGGCTTCGCCTGGGTGGTGATCGTGGTCGGCGAGATGACCGGCGTCCAGACCGGCCTCGGCGCGATCATCATGGAGGCGCGCCAGCTCTCGCGCACCGAGATCGTGATCTGCGGCATGGCGGTGATCGGGGTCGCGGGCTTCGTCTCCGACTGGCTGGTCATGCAGCTCGGCCGCCGGCTGCTCGCCTGGAGTCCGAACCATGGCTGATCCCACCATCCCGATCCTCGACATGCGCTCGGTCTCCAAGACCTACGCGGCGGGCGGGCGCCGCACGGAGGCCCTGCGCGAGGCGAACCTCACCGTCGCGCGCGGGGAGTTCGTCTGCCTGCTCGGCGCCTCTGGCTGCGGGAAGTCGACGTTACTGCGGGTCGCCGCCGGCTTCGAGGCGCCGAGTTCCGGCCAAGCGCTGATGTGGGGCAAGCCGATCGCCGGCCCGGGTCCGAGCCGGGGCATGGTGTTCCAGGATTACGGCCTGTTCCCGTGGCTCACCGTGCGGGACAATATCGGTTTCGGCCCGAAGGCGCGGGGGCGCCCGGCCGCCGAGATCCGCGATATCGCCGAGCGCTACATCGCGTTGGTCGGCCTCCAAAGCTTCGCCGACGCTTATCCGCACCAGCTCTCGGGCGGGATGAAGCAGCGGGTCGCCATCGCCCGGGTGCTCGCCAACGAGGCCGAGGTGGTCCTGATGGACGAGCCCTTCGGGGCGCTCGACGCCATGACCCGCGAGCGCCTGCAGGACGAGCTGCTCGACCTCTGGTCGCGCACCGGGCTGACGATCCTGTTCGTGACCCACGCCATCGAGGAGGCGATCTTCCTGGCCGACCGCATCGTGATGATGTCGCCCGGTCCCGGCCGGATCGAGGCCGTGCACGCCGTCGACCTGACGCGGCGGCGCGACGTGTCGAGCCCGGCCTTCAACGACCTGCGCCGGATGCTGGCCGCGCAACTCCACAGCCACCACGCCCCGCGGGCGGCCGCCTGATGGAGACCGCTCCCGACGATACCCGCCGACCCGAGAACCGCCTCGCCTACCGCGCCGCCGTCGACCGGCCGCGCCTGGCGCTGCCCGGGGGCCGGCACGTCGCCGTCTGGCCGGTGGTCAATGTCGAGCACTGGCTAATCGACCACCCCATGCCGCGCCAGATCCTGGTGCCGCCGACAGCGGCGAGCCTGCTTCCGGACCTGCCCAACTGGGCGTGGCACGAGTACGGCATGCGGGTGGGCTTCTGGCGATTCCTCGAAGCGTTCAAAAGCCGCGGCCTCCGCCCGACCCTGTCGATCAACGGCTCGGTCTGCACCGCGTATCCCCGCATCGCCCAGGCCGCACACGAGGCCGGCTGGGAGTTCATGGCCCACGGCTATCAGCAGGTCCCGACCCACCGGATCACGGACCAGCCGGCGATGATCGCCCGCACGGTCTCGGCGATCGCCGACGTCACCGGGCGTCCGCCGCGGGGTTGGCTCGGACCCGGCCTCACCGAGACCCTCGACACTCCCGACCACCTGCACGCGGCCGGCCTCGAATACGTCGGCGACTTCGTGGTCGACGACCGCCCGTGCCGGGTGGCGACGCGCACCGGACCGCTCGTGGCGCTGCCCTACTCGGTCGAGCTGAACGACATCCCGCTGCTCGCCATCCAGCACCACCGGGCCGACGAATTCGTCGAGCGGGCGCTCGCCCATCTCGACCGCCTTGCCGCCGAGGCCGCGGGTCCCGGCCCCCTCGGGGGCGCCAAGGTGATGGGCTTCGCGATCCACCCGTACATCACCGGCGTCCCACACCGGATCGGCCTGTTGGAGCGGCTGCTCGACGCCATCCTGGCGCGCCGCGACGTGGCCGTCATGCAGGGGGCCGAGATCCTCGACTGGTACCGCGCCACCGGCGACGAATCCTGAGCCGCGACCCGAGGAGCCGCCGTGCCTCCCTTTCCCACCCTCCCGCTCCTGCACGCGGCCTATGCCGCGGGCCTCGATCCGCGCGCCGTCGTGGCCGAGGCCTATCGCCGCCTCGCCGCGGTCGACGATCCCGGCATCTTCCTCGCGCTCGTGCCGGAGATCGAGGCTCGGGAGGCCGCAGCGGCGCTGCCGCCCTTCGATCCCGCGGCGATGCCGCTCTGGGGCGTGCCCTTCGCGGTCAAGGACAACATCGACGTGGCCGGGCTGCCGACCACCGCCGCCTGCCCGGACTTCGCCTGCACGCCCGCCGAGACCGCCCCGGCGGTGGCGCGGCTGCTGGCGGCCGGGGCGATCCTGATCGGCAAGACCAATCTCGACCAGTTCGCCACCGGGCTCGTTGGCCTGCGCACCCCCTATCCCGCCCCGCGCAACGCGATCGATCCGGCCTACGTGCCCGGGGGCTCCAGCAGCGGCTCGGCGGTGGCGGTCGCCCACGGGATCGTGTCCTTCGCCCTCGGGACCGACACGGCCGGCTCGGGCCGGGTGCCGGCGGCGCTCAACAACATCGTCGGGCTGAAGCCGTCCCTCGGCGCGATCTCCACCCGGGGCATGCTGCCGGCCTGCCGCACCCTCGACACGCTCTCGGTCTTCGCCGGCACGGTCGCCGATGCCGACGCGGCGTTCCGCGTCATGGTCGGCTTCGACGGCGCCGATCCCTGGTCGCGGGCGCTGCCCGTGCCGTCCGCCCCCGCCGGTCTTCCCCCTGGCCTGCGCCTGGGGCTTCCGGATCCCGGGAGCCTCCGATTCGGCGGCGACGGGCTCTCGGAAGCGGCCTTCACGGCGACGGTGGCCGATCTCGCAGCGCTCGCCGGCCCCGCGGCGCCGGTGGACCTGAGCCCGATGTTCGCGGTCGCGGCGCTCCTCTACGACGGACCATGGGTCGCCGAGCGCTACGCGGCGATCCGCCCGGTGATGGAGACCCGCCCCGGGATCCTGCACCCGACGACCCGGGCGGTGATCGCCGCCGCCGGGCGCTACAGTGCCGCGGATGCCTTCGCTGGCCTCTACAGCCTCGCGGCGCTGCGCCGAACGGCGGACGCGGTCTGGGAGCGCGTCGACGTGCTGGCGGTGCCGACCTATCCGCGCCCGCAGACCCGGGCGGCCGTGGCGGCCGATCCCATCGGGCCGAACAGCGAACTCGGGACCTACACGAACTTCGTCAACCTGCTGGACTGGTGCGCCCTCGCGGTTCCGGGGCGGGCGCGGGCCGACGGCTTTCCCTCCGGGATCACCCTGCTCGCCCCCCGCGGGTCGGACGGGCTGCTTGCGGCCCTCGGCGCGCGCCTGCATGCGGCCTGCGCCACCCGGATCGGCGCGAGCCCGATGCCGGTGCCGGCGGCGGAATTGGGTCCGGCCCGGGCGGCGTCCGGCGAGATCGAGCTGGCGGTCGTCGGCGCCCATCTGTCAGGCCTGCCGCTGAACCGCGAACTGACCGCGTGCGGCGCCCGCTACCTGCGCACGGTGCCGACCGGGCCGGAATATCGCCTCTACGCCCTGCCCGGTGGCCCGCCGCAGCGCCCGGGCCTGCTCCGTGTGGCCGCGGACGCGGGGGGCGCGATCGAGACCGAGGTCTGGGCGTTCCCGCCCGCCGCCTTCGGGGCCTTCGTGGCCGGCATCCCGGCGCCCCTCGGCATCGGGACCCTGCGGCTGGCCGACGGCACCGCGCCGAAGGGCTTCCTGGTCGAGGCCGCCGGCCTCGAAGGCGCCGCCGACATCACGCCCTTCGGCGGCTGGCGCGCCTACCTCGCCGGCCGCGCGGCCGCGTAGGGCCGAGCCCGCGACGATCCCCGAGGCTGACACCGAGCCCCTGCGGAAAACGGCTGCGCCCCCTCCCGTGGCGACAGAGCGCCCGGACCGCTGCTACGCTGGCCGTTTCGGTGGAGGGTTCCGATGCGGCGATCGATCCTGTTGCTGGTGGTGGGTCTCCTGGCCTGCGGCCCGCTCGCGGCGGCCGCCGATCCGGGGCAGGATGGCGTCGCCGATCTCGGCAGCTACGCCGCCCGGGTGGAGGTGCACCCCTTCGAGAGCCTGACTCTGACCGACCGTCAGTTCCTGACCGGCACGTCCGAGGGTGCCACGCCCGTCACGGTCGCCGGGATCCTGCGCATCGCCAAGGCGGGGACGGAGCGCCTGCCGACCGTGATCCTGATGCATGGCTCCGGGGGCCTGGGCGGCAACATCGAGTTCTGGCAGCGAGCCCTGGCGGCCCGCGGCCTCTCGACCTTCGCCATCGACGGCTTCACCGGCCGCGGCCTGACCAGCGTCAACACCGACCAGAGCCTCCTGGCGCGCACCAACCTGATCCTCGACATCTACCGGGCGTTGGGGGTGCTGGCCAAGCATCCGCGGGTCGATCCGGCACGCATCGCCGTGATGGGCTTCTCGCGCGGCGGGCAGGCCGCGCTCTATGCGGGCCTCAAGCGCTTCGACGCGGCCTGGAACCGCTCCGGGATCACGCCGGCCCTCTACCTGCCGGTCTATCCGGACTGCGCGATCCGGTTCCGGGACGACACCGCCCTGGTCGAGCGGCCGGTCCGCATGTTCGGCGGCAGCGGCGACGACTACAATCCGGCCGCGACCTGCGCCGCCTACGCCGAGCGGCTGAAGGCGGCCGGAGCCGATGTCGGCCTGACCGTCTATCCGTGGGCGCAGCACGTCTTCGACAACCCGGCCGGGCCGCCCCAGCCGGTGGCCGTCAAGGGCGCGCAGACCGTGCGCGGCTGCGCGATCCACGAGGCCGCGGACGGCGTGCTCGTCACGGGCGCGAACGCCACGCCGTTCACCTATGCCGATCCCTGCGTGCAGCGCGACCCGCATATCGGCTCGGACCCTGCCGCCCGCGCGGCGGCCCTGGCGAGCGTCTCGGACGCCCTCGACGCGGCCTTCCGGGCACGGTGACGGACCGTCCGCCGCGCGGCCATCGCCGCGGCGGCCCGTCACTCCAGATCGATGACGGTCCGCGAGGATGGCCGGGCGCTCGGCGCGGGGGCCAGCCTGTTGCCGAGGAAGTCGGTCTGCGGCGGCGGGCCGGGCTTGGCGGCGGCGGTGCCGCGGGCGGCCTGAACCGACTGTTCGGGACGCTCGGGTGCCGCCGGCCCCGCCACCGGCGGAAGCGGTGCGATCACGCGGCCCTCGGCTTGGTCCAGGCAGCGCCGGAGAGCGCTCGGATCCGGCAGCAGGGTGCAGTCGTTCACCGAGAGCGGGCTGGGTTGCGCGCAGGCCTCCCGCGCGCCGATCCCGAACAGCAGGGCCAGGGCGGCGCAGATCGCCCCTGCGACACGGGCGCGGCGAAACGGATCCGAGATCATGGCTGCGCCTGCCGGATCCGCGGATTGACCTGCCGGATCTCGATCTCGCTCGGCTCCGAGGGCAGCAGCTTGCGTGGCACCGGCGCCCCCGTGCGGGCGGCCTGCTGCTGCGCCTGGGGCGCCATCGGCTGAGGAGCCGGTGCATTGGCCCGGACCGGCTGCTGCTGCGGCGCGGGCGCGTCCGCCTTGTCGAGCCGGCCGAGGCGCACGCGGACATACGCGACCGAGTGGCTGGCCGCATCGAACCCGCACTCGTAGGTCACCCGCACCCATTCCTTGGCGGGACTGAGGAAGCGGATCGAATCGCCCCGATAGCGCACCACGGTGGAGGCGGCCTCAGGCGCCTCGGCCTGCTGGAAGATCTTGGCGAAGGGACGCGAGACCCACTCGAAATCCGTCGGGGCCTGCGCCTCGATCCGCGGCGCGCAGGCTTGGGACGCGAGTTCGTTGTTGGCGCGCACGCAGGCGGCGTCGCAGCCTGGGTTCGGGCTGGGGGCCGGCTGCGGCGACGCGGCAGCGCCAACCTGCGGCGGAGGCGACTGAGGTGGTGCAGACCCCGGTTGGCTCGCCGTTGACGCCGATTGCGCCAGTGCCGGCGCGAAGCTGGCGGACCAGACGGTCGCGGCCAGGAGCACCTTCTGCAGTCGCGATGAGCCGGATCGTCTCATCGAGCCCTCTCCTCCATCACATGCGCGGACGGTTCTCGCCCTGCGCGGGTTCGCGTCGACTGATCCGGCGCCCGACCGTCCCAGCAGCCAGCCGTTCGGCGGCGGAACTGCACTGTCGATCCTCCATCCCCGGGCGGCCTTGAAGGCTGCGCCAGCCATGAAGCCAATCTCCGACGGCCGTCAGCATACCGCTTTGACCCTATTCAGAGCGTGTCAAAAATGACACTTCACATCAAGGATCGATAAAAAATCGCCTCGACTGTGTTTTCACTGAAGACAGACTGAATTTCGAGGCCGGCCGGGATCATAACCCGCAGGGAAGAGGCTGCGCATCCGCAGTTTGCGCCCTCATCCTGTAGGGCGCGGGAGTATGGGACGGCCTTCCGTCTCGGGCGTGAGGGGGGTGTCCAATCGGCCGGACCGCGTCGAAGCATCGCCCGTCGCAGCCTGCCCCATGGTTCTGTGCGTGCTGAGTAAGTGGCGTGTTTCATGTCACGGCGTCGAGCGATTTCAAGATTCGCCGAACGTGCGCCGAAACACTCGATCCGCACTGCGGCATCCAATGTGCTTCGATCCGACATAGACTGACAAAGGGAGTCTTAAATCTCCGGATAATTCTAAAAAAGGCAAGATCGATCGACTTTACGTCCGTTCGTGATCCATCGTGATTTCCTTTGTCCTCTGCGAATTAACAAAAACAGTCAAATCGTCTCTGAAATCGCTAGACACCGGCCAGCTAAGCCGTTAACAGACCATTAATGACGCATCGGTGTCGCTTCGCGATCCGTAGCGACTGATTTTCAAACTAAATGATCGCGATTCGAAGAGCATCCGCTGCCATGCAGTCGGGTGGAAAAGTCGTTGCCTGATAAATAGAGGCGCATATTCTACCTATTTAGGATTAATTTGCGTCATTTATGCCATTAAAGGCAGCAATTAGCCTGCGAAAACTGCTTACACGGATCCTAAGCACTAGACAGCCCGGCAAAGTCAGTTACTCAATGGCTAAGGTCCACCCCAGGCCGATGTCCCGGGATGAGACTTGGCAGCCGGATACGACGGCGCCGCTCGCCATGAATTGGCTCAGGGAGAGGGGAATATTTAAATGAATAAGCATCTGATCAGCCTGTCGATGGGCGTCGCCGCCATCGCTTTCACGGCTTCCGCCTACGCGGCGGGCGGCAACAGGACCTATACGAGTCAGCCCAGCAACTCGAACACGATCACCATCAACCAGAACGACACCGGCTCCGGGGTGGAGAAAGTGACGGCTGGCAACGGCGGCGGCAACTCGGTCGGCTCGCTCTTCCGGCCCTTCACGCAGGGCGGCGGCGACGGCAACGTCTTGACCGTCAACCAGACCGGCACGGGCAACGCGCTCGGCACCCGGTCTGGGGGCGGTGAGCAGATCGGCGCGGGCAACACCGCCAATGTCACCCAGGAGGGCATTAAGGGTCGCGTCGAGCTGCAGCAGAACGGCGGCAACAACGGCGTGACCGGAACGAGCCCCACGCTTGGGGGCAAGTTCGGCGCCTCGAACGGTACCAACCTCATCAAGCAGGACGACAAGACCTCGAACAGCTTCATCGACCTGACGCAGATCGGCAGCGACAACGTCTTCAACCTGCAGCAGTCCGGCTCCGACAACGGCCAGACGATCAAGCAGAACGGCGACAGAAACCGGGTTGTGACCGGTCAGGATTCGGCGTCGTCCAACAGCAGGATCAATGTCACTCAAAGCAAGACTGGCGGTGGAAACCCGAACTCGGTGGTGGCCACCCAGTCGAGCGCCACGGATACGACTGCAACGGCGACGCAGACGGGCAACGGCAACACCGTGACGCTGGATCAGAGGGGCACGAGCCTTCAGAGCGCCTCGACCATCACCCAGGTGGGCAACAACAACGAAGTTGACAGCCGGCAGCGGGACCTCGTCAGCAACTCGCAGATTGTTGTCAACCAGAACACTGACCGCAACTATGCCCTGGTTCGGCAGGAAAACAACGTGTCGAAGAGCACCATCACCGTGAACCAGGGTGGCGGCACCGGCAACCGCGCCGCGGAGGCCTCGCAGACGAACGGCGTCTCCAACGACACCCTCACCGTGACGCAGTTCGGCACCGAGAACGTCGCCAACAGTCGCCAGTGGAACGGAACGCGCAACAGCACGATGACCGTGTCGCAGACGGGTGACCACAACAAGTCCGACGCCTACCAGAACGCTGAAACCGACAAGGGCACGATCACGATCACGCAGATCAACAACTTCCAGGATGCGACGGCCACTCAGAACGCCGCCAAGAACAGCTCGATCACGATCGCTCAGTCCGGCGGTGGGAACGTTGCTCTCGGCGAACAGAACTATGTGAGCAACAGCAAGATCGATCTGACTCAGACGGCCACCAACACCGGCTTTAACTACCTGTACGCTGCTCAGCTCTACCAGGATGGCAGCTCAATCACTGCGTCTCAGACGGGCACCGGAAACATTGCCTACTACCAGCAGGGTTACGCGTACGGTCTTGGCGATCTGACCCTTGGCGGCAAGAACAACACGGTGAAGGCCGTCCAGAGCGGCATGAACAACGAAGCCTTCACCTGGCAGACGGCCGGAGACAAAAACTCGATCGGCATCACGCAGGCTGGAACCGGCGGCAAGATCGGCGTGTACCAGCACAACGGAAACGGCAATGGCGCCGACCTCTTCCAGAGGAGCGGCAGCACGGGCGCCGTCGCCCGGCTCGAGCAGAATGGCAATGGCAACTACGCGTACTCGCGGCAGAGCGATGTCACCAACACGCTGACCGGACCCGGTTCCGCGCCCGGCACCTATAATACGACCGCTTCGGCTGCCCTGCAGTCCGGCACTGGCAACGTGCTGCTCAACTATCAGTCCGGGACCAACAACTCGGCTTCCGTGTCTCAGGTTGGCATCCTCAACGGGATCATCAACACGCAGTCCGGAACCGGCAACGTGGCTGAGCTTGTCCAGAACGGCAACCTCAATGGCATCGTCGGCTCCCAGAGCGGCACGGGTAACCAGGCCTCTGTCACCCAGAACACCAATGGCAACGTTGCCGTCTATGCTCAGGCTGGCAACACCAACGTGCTGAACGTCCGTCAGCACTAAGTCGCTCGGCCGGCTTTCGGCTCCAGCGCCTAACACCAAAGAGGGCCGCGCCGACCAGCGCGGCCCTCACCTGTCGCTGCAGACGCGAGGTTTCATCATGCCGGTCACGGCACCGAACGATCCCCCAGCCTTGCGCTGCGAGCTGACCCAGCAGGTCAGCGGCGGAATGGTCTCGATCTCCGGCCGTGTCTTCAGCGTCACCCCGGGACCCGGCACCTACCAACTGCGCATCGAGAAGTCCGGACCCTCCGGCACCTCGGTCATCAACCAGGGCGGCGCCTTCACCGTCCAGCCGCCGGAAGCCAGCGTGGTCGGGAACACGACCTTCAGCGTCGAGGCCGGCGCCCATTACAGGGCGCGCCTGCGCGTCACGGCCGGCGACGCCACCGCGGAATGCCAGGACGGCCAGGACCGGCTCTGAAGCCGAACGGCCGCCTTGCGGCAGATGCGCGACACGACCGCAGGGGCCGGCCGCACCGGCGCCGGGGATCTCTCATTTCCGGCCGTGCTCAGGGTCTTCGGCTTGGTTAGATGAAATCTGTTACTCATTTTGTGGGTGGAGATTTCCCCGATATCCACTTGACAATCGAATGACGTGGATAACGGGGCGACTTACGCGCTATGATCGTGTGGCATATCCACCACAGATTCAATATATGGGTGACGAAACTGCGGCATAGACTGTACAGCGTTCGACAATACTGATTTACGACCTAAAAGGCCTGACAGGAGGAGATCATGCGCCGCATGTGCCGCAGCCGGGCGAATGGGGGGAGGCTACTGCTTCTCGGCCTCGTCGCCGCGATCGCCGCAGGCTCTGCGAACGCGCAGGAGCGCGTTTCGATCGAGCAGGTCCAGGTCAATGCGCGGCGCTCCGCGGCCGCCCCACCGGCCACCGGGATCCAAGAGAGCGACTACATCCTCGGCGCCCAGTCCGGCATCGGGCTTCTCAACCCCGGCTACCTGCCTCCCTCGGCATCGGCAGCCTCCAATCAGGCGCGTGCGCTGCAGCTCGGTACAGGCAACGTCGCGAACATCGACCAATCCGGTTACGCGAACATCGCGATCCAAAGTGTCGTCGGTTCGCAGAATACCGTGACGCAGATGCAAACGGGCGGCCGCAATCAGTCGACGATATCCGTCATCGGGAATTCGAACGCGGTCGGCACCCAGCAGGAGACATCCGGCGCTGTAGCGGCGATCACGGTTCGCGGCGACAACAACGCGATCACGGCGCAGCAATCGGGCAACAACCCGCTGCCGATCGGCATCACGCAGGTTGGCAATGGCGCCAACGTGACGGTCGCGCGGAAGTAAGGGCATGCGCCAGTTTCGAATCTCCGCTCCGATGGTGCTCGCCGCCGGCCTCCTCACGGGGGCGCCTACGCAGGCCGGCAGCCTCGTCTACCAGCCGGTCAATCCGTCCTTCGGCGGCAGCCCGCTGAACGGCTCCTGGCTCCAGGCCGAGGCGACGGCGCAGAACGATGCGTCCCGGCGCGCCCAGCGTCTCCAGCAAATCCAATCCGCGATCAGCTCCTCGAGCACGCAGAGCCCGGGTCAAATCTTCGCGCAGCAGCTTCAGTCTCAGATCTATTCGTCCCTCGCCAATCAGATCACGCAGGCGCTCTTCGGCGAGAATGCCCAACAGAGCGGCAGCTACAGCTTCGGCGGGTCGCAGGTCACGTTCCAGCGTCTGGGGGCCAACATCCAGCTCCAGATCTTCGACGGCCAATCGACCACGACTATCGTCGTGCCGGCGACGGCGGCCGTGGGCAGCGGCTCGACCGCCACGACGCCCCTCTCGGGCGCCCCCTGAGACCGGGCGCTCAGCGATGATACCCCATCATTTATGCCGGCCGGCTCTGCCCGCCCGCGCCGCGCGAGCGGATGCGGCGGCCCGGCACGCGGACCAGAACGGAGACGGCGTTGCCCGTGCATAGCCTTCTGAACAGTCTGGTCGGCGCCCTCGTGCTGTGCGCGGGTCTCGCGGCCTGTGCCCCGTGGGACCGCGAACTCCTGGCCCAGGCCCCCGTGGTGACGCCGCCGTCGCCCACCGACCTCAATCTCGAGACGCTGCCGCCGCCGACCCGTCGCGTCGACATCGCGATCTACAATTTTCCGGACCTCACCGGTCAGAACAAGCCGAACGACAACATCGCCGAGTATTCCCGCGCGGTCACGCAGGGCGGTGGCGCCTTCGTGGTCGACGCCCTGCGGCGCGCCGGCCGCGGCCAGTGGTTCTCGGTGGTCGAGCGCACCGGCCTCGCCAACCTGCTGCAGGAGCGGCAGCTCATCCGGGCGACCCGCCAGGAATTCGAGGGCGGGGAGGCCAAGCCGCTGCCGCCGATCCGGTTCGCCGGGCTGATCGTCGAGGGCGGCATCATCGGCTACGACGCCAACACCGTCACGGGGGGCGCCGGCGCCAACCTCCTGGGGGTCGGCGGCGACACCAAGTACCGGCGCGACGAGGTGACAGTGGCCATGCGCATCGTCTCCGTGCAGAGCGGCGAGGTGCTGAACAGCGTCACGGTGACGAAGACGATCTACTCGGTCGCCCTCAACGCCAACGCCTACCGCTACGTGGCGGTCGCCAAGCTGCTGCAGGTCGAGGCGGGCGTGACCCGGAACGAACCGACCCAGATGGCCGTCCGCGAGGCCATCGATCTCGCGGTCTACGCGACGATCATCGAGGGGACCCGCAAGAAGCTCTGGCGCTTCCGGGATCCGGTGCTCGGGACGCGGCTGGTCGACGAGTATCTCGCCCGCGACAAGCCGACGCCGCTCGAGGTCCCGGGGCCGGGTGTGCCGGTGGGTCCGCTGGTGGTCAAATCCTGAACGGTCATGCGTGAGCCGGTCGCCCACCCGCTGCGGTTCGGACTTCCACGCAGGCACGCGCACGGGCCGATCGCCTTCTGTCTCCTGATGTCCGCCGCCCTGACCCCGATCGTCGCACCGCGGGCGTCGAGCCCCGCCCCGGCCCCCGCGGCCTTGGAGCCGGTCGGTCTGACGCCCTTCGCGCGGATCGCCCCGCCCCCACAGGTCGAGCCGGCCGCCGGGCCGGACATCGGACCGGCGATGGCCGACCTGCTGGTCCTGGGCGGTGGCGCGTTCCAGCCGATCGAGGCGGTGTCCCGGCTGTTTCCGCAAGCCGACGGCGGCATGCACGCGCTGATCGCCTCCGCGGCCGCCGCCAACGACCTCCCGCCCGACTTCTTCCTGCGCCTCCTGCGCCAGGAGAGCGGCCTCAACCCCTACGCCGTGAGCCCGGTCGGCGCGCAGGGGATCGCCCAGTTCATGCCCGGGACCGCCGCGGAACGGGGCCTGCGGAATCCGTTCGACCCGGGAGAGGCGATCCCGAAATCCGCGGAACTCCTGCGGGAGCACCGCGCCCGCTTCGGCAATCTCGGCCTGGCCGCCGCCGCGTACAATGCCGGCCCGCAGCGGGTGCGCGGCTGGCTCGAGGGCCGTTCGGCCATGCCCGCCGAGACGCGCGACTACGTGGTCCGGATCACGGGCCGGCCCCTGGAGGAGTGGGCCATGCAGGCCGGCCGCGCCCTGCCCAGCTCGGCGCGGTCGTTCCTAGCCCCGCATGGTCTCGCCTTCGCGGAGGGCGGCCCCGTCGATGCGCTCCTGCGACCGGGCGCCCTGTTCGAGACGGCGGCGCGCGGCAGGCCGGTGCCGTCGACAACGCACGCCGCCACGGGCAAGCTCCGGCGTCCGGCGGCCCGGGTCCAGCAGCCGCGCTCCGAGCAGGCCCTCTGCGCCGTTCTGAACGGCGAGGGCCGGACCTGCCTGGTCCAGGCGGTCTACTGACGGGGCGCGATCTGCTCGACCTGGACTGCCTGGGCGGGCGACGACGTCCGGCGGCTCTGGCGAAGGCGCCGCCGCTTTCCGCGCCGGGACGCCGTCGCCGCCGGGATCGCGCCCGCGGCCTCCACCATGGATTTGTCGATCGCGGGCGGCGGCTGGAAGGCTGCGGGCCGCGGCCCGGGTGCGAGGCGTTGCCCTTCGTAGAGTTCGATGCAGTCCCTGAGGGCTGTCGGGTCACGGATGAAAGTGCAGTCGTTCACGTTTGGCACCGGCGCGCCCTGTGCAAGGGCTCCGGGGAAGCTCCACAGGGCAGCGACCACGATCACGACTGTCCTCAGTCTATGTTCAGACATTGCGAACCTCCCGGCCGTACGGCTGATTTGTCGTGTCGGCTTGAATCTGAATAAATCAATTTCTAATATAATCCCGCGCAGCCAAGCGCCTTTTTCTTAGCAAATTTCTACTTGTTCTTCTAAATCGGCCCGGTTAAACGCAGGCGGATCAGGTCGGATCAGCGCGCGTTAAAAATTTAATTTTTGAAAATTTGTTCGAAAGCACTATAAATGTAAGGCGATCAGATTTCACAATTCGGCATCTAATTTATCTTGAAATACTAGATCTGCACGGCTTCGCAAGTCGGACGTGGGTCCTTCCAAATCAATACTGCTGTGCCTCAACGTATCGATTGTCAGCACCATGTCGTGACCCACTTCGCCCCATTCCCTGAGTGGGGCACGGAGGATCGATTGCTCCCAATGCGCGCGGGTCGTGTCGTTCAGGGCAAGTCTCACCGCCCTGAGACAATCATCCAATGAATCGGGGTCGAAGTACAGCGCGTACTCCCCTCCCACTTCAGGCAACGCTCCACCATTGGATGAGACACAAAGTTTCCCGAACCACAAACTCTCTCCAACGGGCAAACCCCATCCCTCTTCGATGCTCGGAAAGAGTGTGAAGAGGCAGTTAGCATACAAGCCGGCGAGTTCGTCCTCGGACGGGCGTTCTAGCCACAGAGCCTCCGCAACGTTTCTGACAGACACGGCGTCTGCGTCGCCTCCCGCAAAAACGAGGGCCGGAAGAGGCTTGCCGCTAGCGTCCTTCAGGTGTGACCAGACGGCGAGAGCCAATTGGTGGTTTTTTCTAAGCCCATTCCCGACAACAAGAACATAGGGCTCATTGCCAACTGCAGCCTGCAGCCGAACTGGACGCGCAGATCGATGATTGCGCGCTACACCGAAGAACTGTTGCGCCAGGGGGACGACTGTTATGTCGCGCCTCGCAATCTTCACCTGAGAAGCACAATGCGCAGCAATCATTTCACTGCGGGTGAAGACGGAATTGGCCACGTGGAGGGCTGGCAACTTGTAAAAACGTGTCATGTATGGTGCGATGGATCGATTTCCGTGCCCTCCCTTCGATCGGATGGGGAATATATCGTGCGTAAAGCAGATGAAATTTGCTCCGATGGATGCCAAATATTCGTAGAAATCTAGCAGGTACGAGAGTTGCCAGTAACATCCCATTGCGACGATCACGTCACCTTTTCGAACGCGACGCTTCAGTTCTGTCTTCCCCCGTACTTTGTGCACTGATCGAAGGATGCGGCGACGCAGCCGGAACGTGAGCGAACTCAGACCAAACCAATCTTGGCTGGCCGATCGGCTCGATCGGGGATACAGTTGACGGATGGCGCCAGTGAAAGCGTCCGCGTCGCCATGCGTGGAACGTAAGATCGGATTTAGATCGACCCACGTGCCTTCAAAAAGTGAATAACATGCGCAGGTGTGATTTTTTGCTAAAAGATGTGCCGTTGTTAGCTGGACGCGCTGTATTCCTGTAAAAGAATCGTACCACAAACTATTCGATACCAAATCCGTTAGATCGACATATGTCATGTGTCGTCGTCCGTTCTCAAGAGAGGAAGCCTGATCAAAATTTCGAGCAATATTTTATAAAAATTATGCAAGGCGCTATTCAATTTTAAAAATTCGAAATTGAGATGACTGATTTTGTCGACCGAAATAGTTATGGACTTTTTGAGTTTAATGGGGAGCGATTGAGTGGCCGGTGTCCCTCTCAACCTGTGTGGTGCGGGTGAAGCCAAGCGGCGAGTGGCGGCGGCAGGGATTGTAAAAGCCATCCAGGTAGCCGGCCGGCGCGATGATGGGCTCTCGACCATCGTGCTGTTATAATAATTCTCCCTGCCAGATAGCGACGTCAAGGCGCCGTTTCTTCGACGTTCCTTCCGATATCCATTCGAACAATACCGACTGCCATGGTCGGGACGACGGATTAAATCCGGCCCTGACTGCCGGACGACGAATATGCAACGGAGAACTGTCAACGCGAGTTCCTTATGAGGCTGGTTGTCCGCCGCCCAGCCCACGTTCCGTCGGAAATACAGGTCGCAGACCACCGCCAGGTACAGCCAGCCCTCCCGCGTCCAGATGTAGGAGATGTCGCTCCCCCACTTCCGATCCAGCCCAGCCACCATGAAGTCCTGGAGGAGCGGGGTGGCGGCGACTGGGAAGGCGTGCCCGCTGTCGGTCACGCGCCGAAAGCGGCGCGGCCGGCGGTTCTTGAGCTCATTCTCGCGCATCAACCGGGCCACGCGCGGCCGGCCTGACGCCGGGCCCGGCTCGCGCAACGCGTGCGTCATGCGCGGGGTGCCGTACGACTCTTGCGAGAGAAGGTGGAGCGAGCGTGGGCGAGCAGCACGAGATTCTAGCGCTTCCGCGTTGAGGCCGGGCGGTTATTCCAGGTGAAGGAGCCGATCGGACTGACCTCGAGGACCTTGCATAGTCGCGCGACAGGACAGTCGTTCTTCGCCGCGCCGTCGAGGAGAAACCTCATCGACGTCCCGCCTTAGCGAAAAAAGTCATGGCCCGCTTCAGGATCTCCCGTTCCTGGCTCGGCGCCTCGTACCCGCGGCGTAGGCTTTGCGCGCGGCGGCTATATCCTCCTGCCGTTCGGCCGGCCGGTGATCCGGCGCCGGCTCTTGACGCCCGTCGTTTCAGTTGCGCCATGTCGAGAGCCCGACGCCGAGATCGGCGGCACCCTCGCGGAGAGACTGCCTGCTCCATGGCTCCAGCCGTGCTGCCTCAACGCGAAGCTCAGGGATAGAGATTCGCTTCCGGTCTGCCATCGGAACCCCCGTCGTTCAGGAAACGGGCTGCGCATTTTTGCGCTGCATTCCGCCATGCATTCAGTTCCGAAGTATGCCGGCGGGAATGGGGTCTATTGAGAGGGAGTGACTCGAAGCGTTCAGGAGTCGAGCCGGCTCGGCAGGCGCCGGTGCACCCGCAGCGAGGCCATGTCGGCACGAAATTGTCGTGGCGATACAGATAAAGAACAAGATGCCGGGATCGGCACTGCCCGCACCGAGAAGACCGCCGGCCAGGATCGCCAGCGCCGTGGCGCGTGCGGCATCGTAGAGGATGACCGTCTCCCGGTCAGGGCCTGCCCTGGCGGCATGTCCGATGTCGCGTAGGCCGGAGAAGAGCAGAACGATCAGGAGGAGCGCACCGATGATACCAAGCTGGGAGAGCACGGCCGTCGGCCAGTTCGACGCGCGCGAGCTTCCGATCCCGAGTCCAAGGCCGTTCGTTTCCACGACGTTCTGAAGGCTGTGTTCATTCCAGTAGCTGCGCTCCTGACCTGAAGCGGAGTTCGCCTTCTCGAGTAGCGTCACCTCACTCAACCGAACGATCGGATCGAGGAGGCTTTGCTTGACCAGCGTGATCCCGACCAGAGCGATCAGGATGGCGCTGAGGATAACCCCGACGATGAGGTCCTGCCGCAGGAGACCGGCGCGCAGCGCCGTCCGCACACTGGCGCCCATCAAGAGCACGAGCAGGATGCCGAGTCCGACATACGCCGTGCTTGAGGTCGAGAGAAGAAGCAGTCCGGCGAGGACCAGCCACAGGATCAACGCCGGCCGCGATCCGGTCGCCCGCCAGTGCGTGAAGGCGAAGGCCAGCGATGAGAGGCCAGCGGCCCCGAACGCCGAGGCCTCCGAGTAACCGCCGACGATGCGGGCGAAGCCCGCCTGCTCCGTGTCGGTCAGAAGTGCATAGGTTGCGGTCCGGATCGGCAAGAGAACATCACCGGCGCCGGCCAGTTTGGCGACGAGATCGACAACACCCAGCAGGGCGTTGAAGCCGGCCATCGCAAAAAAGCTCCGCCGCATCGCCCGCAGGCCCGAGCGCCGCCGCAGGCGAATCCGGAGGACGAGGAATGTGAGGAGACCCAGGGTGAGGTAGCCCGCCTGCGTGAGATTGCTCGACGTCGGCACGAGCACCGTCTCGAACACGCTCCCCGTCTCGTGTGAGACGGCGAAGACGGTGACCTCGCCGGCGAAGAGGCGCGGCAGGATGTAGGCCCCGAGCGCCGCGTAGAGGATCAGAGCGAGGGCCGACCAAGCGGAGGTGGAGTGTCGAAACAGTGTCGCAATGTGCTGCTTCGCGTTTTTATGAAGAAGCAGAGAGGTGATCAGCAGAAACGTGAAAACGGTATATATGAGCGGCGAGGCTCCGCCGAGGGCAGGCAAGATTGCGATCGCCGTCGAGCCGAAGGCGAGGGACGCCATCAGGCCGACGGTGAGCGAGGCGCGCATCAGCGCGCCGATCAGGAGCAAGACGATGCATACAGCGAGGCCTTCCAGAGAGGGCTGCATCCCGAAAGCCTTACTTGTAGGATTCAACCCAGGAATGTGACCAGTACGTCACGAGATGCGAGTGCGGAAACAGCCGCCGCACCTGTTCATGGGTCAATGTGGCCCGATGCTCCATGATGTCGGCCCTCAGCAGTCGATGCAGGGGGTTCGTCCAGTCGAGCGGGTACCAGATCTCGGAATCGAGAAGTTTCAGCGTCCCGGCTTCGACGGCGTCCGACGTCACGCCGTCCATCTTCGCGAGGATCTGCTGTGCCCGCTGCATCACGACGGCAGGTGGATTGCGGAGATAGAAGAGAGCTGCCTCGCGGACTAGAACCGGACCCGTGACGGCCTCCGGACCCAGCTGGAGCAGGGCATCCGGCGTCCCCGCCTGCTCGATCGCCGTGATCATCAGGGCGATGGCGAGCAGCCAGAACAGTTGCCGGGGCCGCGACGCCATCGCAGCATTGGGAACGGCGTGCGCAAAGCCGGGATCTTCTCCCATCCGCCCGAGCAGGACGTCGCCGTTATCGCGCAGGGTGTCGAGACTTTTCAGGCATTCCGTGTCGAGGTCGCAGTAAAAACCTCCGTGATGAAACAAAAAGAGCAAACGAACCGCGTCGACACGGAAAATTTCTTTGGGGAATGCGTCGTATGTGGAGAGAAACCAGGAGAAATGCTTCGCCACGAAGGCGCGATTGTCCGCGTCGTCCCAGATCAGACATTGGTATTCGGGATTGTGGGATAGAAAGGTGCTTCTCCACAACGCGTAGTTCGAGGGCAGGGCGGTGCGGGATTTCCAAGTCTGAAACAAGATCCGCGGTATCTTGTTGTCCGTCGTCGAGACGCAGATCGTTTGGTCAGCGAGGGCGATCTCCGGTGCGACGAGGGCCTTGCTTTGCTTCCTCACGAGGCGTCGGAATTTCCGTTCTGCGAGGACCGTGAGGGTTGGCAGCGCGGACGCGTGTGTTGCCGCGCGCCAGAGACGCTTCGGTCGAGTATCGAGGGTATCGAGCATCAAGCGATCTCTGTGATGTTCTAGGGTTTCGAGGTGTCGATGAGGGCCTTGACCGTCCCGAAGGCGGCCTTCCGCCTGCCGAGCTGCCATCCGCCCGTGGCGGCCTTATCCAGCTTTACGACGCCCATGTACGCCTCATAGCTCGGATGCCAATAAGACTCGTCAGCCAGTTCGTAGATATATGCCGCTTCGATGTTGTACTTTTGTCTTAAATCTTGCAGGATCTTCATCGTCTTTACGATGCCCTGTGCCTGTCCGTCTTCGCCATCCCGTTGGCTGCCCAGTGAATTGTTGAATTCCGTCACCCAGATCGGCTTTCCGATCTGGGAAATGATCTTGAAGGCCCATTCGGGATTGTGGTCGTACATGTGCCAGACGGTGATATCCCAATCGAGACCGGCCTCGCGGTAGCGACCGTAGACGGCGGTGTGCCCCCAGCCGGCCGAGCCGATCGCATGCTTCGCTGCGGGATCGGCGGACCGCGTGCCGTCCGACAAGCCCTTGAGGACTGCGATGACCTTCGCGAGCCGCGGCCCGTAATAGTCGAGCGGAATGGTCCCGCCTGCGGGTCCCCACTCGCAGGGGTAGGTGGTGCCGTCGTCCTTGGTCTCGCACGACTTGATGATGGCGTAGTTCTCCATCTCGTTGCCGAGTTCCCAGACCGGGATCTGTCCGGCCAGGGCGGTGACGACCGAACGGGAGAAGCTGAGGGACTTCTTGTAGAGGAGATCCTCGCTGTCGACTGCGAGATCGACCGGGGGGATCAGGATCGGCAGCACCGTCAGACCGAGGGACCGCGCCTCGCGCGTCAGCTCCGCGAGGCGCGCGATTTGGTCGGTCCGTGAGACGTCGACCCGATACGAGCGTGTTCCGAGATCGCGAACGAGTTCCAGTTGCTGCCGCGTCGTGATTCCCGGGTAAGACGTGAGCGGATGTCCGTTGATGCCCCACATCAGATCTGCTGCAGCGGGACTTGAGGCGAGGAGGGCGCTTGTCAGCGCGGCCGCCAGGATACAGGCCGATTTGTAGCTCACGCGCTCGCGCGATCGTCTGTACGACATCTGCTCCGTCCTCGGCAGCCTTGCTCCAGATCGATCGGCCGAGCGCTGCTTTATGAGACTGGCCCGGGCTCACGACGCTCACTACGCCTTCGAAAGGCTTAGCGACGGGCATCAATTGTTGCAGGCGCCGGAGCCTTTCCGGCCATGTCCGACCTCTAGGAGAGCACGCGCGCACCGATCGGCCCGCTACGCGCGGCTGCCTCGGACATGGGCCGCCGGCGGGCGCGTGGCGGCCGCGCCGGCCGGTTGGATTGCCCTTGTGGCCGGCCGTAGCCCCGACGGATAGTGCCCTTTACCTCTTTTGGCTCAGTACGACTGCACAGCCGCGCTCCGGTACAGTATCGGCATGGCACAAGCCGGATGATCTCGATTTCCAGCGTGCTGCGCGATCCGGCGGGAAGGCAGCGAAGCTCGACCTGTCGCACCTGCTCCCGTTGCCACACCCACCAAGGCGGTGCAATTTCATGCTTCAGCGCACCGGATGGAACGCCGCGCGGCTCGCGCGTTACGAGGCCGAACACAGGCCGGAATCAGACATCGTATCGGCCGCGGTCGCTTGGTCGTTCCTACGGCGCAACTTGTCGATACTGGTTCTCTGCACGCTGGTCGGCACGCTCGTCGCGGCGGCCTTCGCCTTGACTGCGCGGCCGCATTACACCGCCGAGACCCGGCTCGTGATCGATCCGAACCGGCAGCAGGGCATGCGCGACCGGAACATCGAGGGGGCGTTCACGCTGGATAATGCGCAGGTCGAAAGCCAAGTGGCGGTTCTCAAGGCCGAGAAGATCGCCACAATGGTGATCGAGCAGCTCAAGCTCGAACACGACCCCGATTTCCAGCCCCGGCCCGGCCGGATCGGCGCATTGATGACGTGGCTCGGATGGTCGGGGCCACCGCGGGAGCCGACCGCCTACGAGCGGACACGCTTCACGATGGGGGAGTTTCAGAACAATCTTCAGGTCCGGCGCGTGAGCCTGTCCTACGCGATCGACGTCGCGTTCCGGTCGTCGGATGCCGAACGCGCCGCCGCGATCGCGAACGCGACCGTCCAGGCCTACATGCGTGAGCAGCTGGATTCGAAGGCGCAGGCCATCCAGCTCGGCAGCACGTGGCTCGATCAGCGGCTGGTCCAGCTGCGGGTGCAGATGATCGCCGCGGCGCGGGAGGTCCAGGAGTTCAAGGGTCGCCACGACTACCGCATCCCCCTTGGTCAAAGGACGATGGGACCGACGGATCCGGACGCCGTTGACCGGTCGAAGGCGCCGGCTGTGTCCATCGAGGACCTTGAGACCCAGGCCCAGACGTATCGACGGATGTACGAGACCTATCTTCAGAACTTCACGGAGCAGGTCCAGCGCCAGACCTTTCCGGTCTCGGATGCCCGCGTCGTCACGGAAGCGACGCCGCCCCTCGAGCCGAGCGACCCGCGCACCAAGCTCATGCTCTCCCTCGGGGCCGCCATCGGCGCGCTTGCAGGCTTCGGGGTCGCGCTCACGCGCCACAACCTCGACCAACGCATCCGCTCATCGCGCCAGATCCGCGAGGATGTGGGCATCGAGTATCTGGGCGACCTCCCGCGCATCAAGGCGTCCGAACCCTACGGGTCGGGTCCGATCGCGCTCACCGCCGGCGCGCCGTCGACGCGGGCGGGGCGGCGCCGCGAGCGCTATTTCAACCACATCGACGTGACGCCGTCGGCCCCCTTCAATGCGGCGCTCATGGGCCTGCGCACCCGCATCAGCCTTGGCGTCGGGCGGCTCCAGATCAAGAGCATCGGCATCGTCTCCTCGAACGCACGCGAGGGGAAGAGCACGATCGCCAGCAATCTGGCCGTGCTGTGCGCCCAATCGGGCTCGCGGACGCTGCTGGTCGACGCGGATCTGGGGCGCGGCCAGCTCAGCCAAGTCGTCGCCCCGTCTGATGCCTCGGGACTCCTGCAGGTCCTGCAGGGCTCGGTGAGGCTCGACAGTGCCCTCGTCCGCGACATCACGCCGAACCTCGATTTCCTCGCGAGCGGCGGCCCTCCCATCCCTCTGTCCAATGAGCGGCTTCTCGGATCTGAGGTCATGTCGACCCTCATCCAGGAGATCGCCCATGCGTACGATGTGGTGATCTTCGATCTTCCGGCCCTCCAGACATCGACGAGTGCCCTCGCGGTCGGCCCGTATCTCGAGGCGATGCTCCTCGTCACGGAATGGGGGAAGACGTCCATTACCGCGACGGTCGAAGGCGCTTACTGGCTTCAGGCCGTCCAGGCGCGACTGGTCGGCGCCGTGATCGCCAAGGCCGATGCGTGACGGTGCCGCTTCCAGGCACGCGCGACGGGGCGCGGCCCTCCGCGCCTGTCCGCGATCCCGAGCCGGAGATCGCCCTGTTCACCTGGACGCTCGAGTCCCGTGCCGCAGTCGCCCGACGCTTCGAGCCCCTGCTGTCCCCGGATGAACGAGCCCGGCGGGATCGCTTCCACGATCCCCGGAACGGCGCCCGTTTCGCGTCCGGTCGTGCCGAGCTTCGCCGCATCCTCGCGGCGGAACTTGGCACCGAGCCGGAGGCTCTGCGGTTCCGCTACAACCCGCACGGCAAACCCGAGCTGGACGGGCCGGGACGACTCCAGTTCAACCTCAGCCATTCGCAGGATCGGGTCGTGCTGGCCCTGTCGCGGACCCACGTCGTCGGCGTCGACATCGAGGTCCCACGCCCGTTCGGCGAGGACGTCGCGCGCGTGGCCTTTACGGAGGCGGAGTGCGCGGCGCTCACCCGGTTGCCGGCCGACGAGCGGCGGGTCGCATTCTATCGGTATTGGACATGCAAGGAGGCGGTCGTGAAGGCGCTCGGCTGCGGCCTCTCGTTACCGCCCACCCGTCTCTCCATCGCGTTCGATCAATCCGGGGAGGCACGCCTGACCGCCCTCGATCCCGCGTTCGGGCACGCGCATCTGTGGCGCATCCATCGGCTCGACTGCGTGCCGGGCTGTGTCGGCGCCTTGGCGGTGCAACCGCTCCCCGGTCCGGGCCGTCCTCGGCCGTTCGAAGGTGCCTTCCGTCTCGGAGCCGAGCCGGCGGCCCGATCGAGCGCAGGAAGGCGCGTGGCGGAGCGCCACCGCTCCCGGATCCGGATGAGGACGATCGCCTGGTCGCCGTTGGAATCCCCTCCGTAACGACCGTGCCCCCATGACCTCATCCACGGCAGCGGGTGGCGCGGGCTGGCGTTCAGGCTCTCGCGCCCCCCGGGCGCATCGCCGC
The DNA here is from genome assembly GCF_056403155.1 of Methylobacterium sp. P3_A11. Classification (NCBI taxonomy): domain Bacteria; kingdom Pseudomonadati; phylum Pseudomonadota; class Alphaproteobacteria; order Hyphomicrobiales; family Methylobacteriaceae; genus Methylobacterium; species Methylobacterium sp. P3_A11. Next base: position 5,408 of record NZ_JBFUGA010000016.1, on the reverse strand, counting down.
GCCGCAGCCGCCCGGGGCCGCGTCAGACCCCTCGTACGCGCACCCTGACGTTTCGGATGGATCCTGAATCCGCCCACGCAGGCGATCGATGCGCGGCATGGAAACTTCATAAGGCGGTGTCGTCGGAGCATCCATGGGCTCATGTGCGCAGGGATCGATCGGTTGTGCCGTAACGATACGCCGCGAATGCACGATGAAGAGATTTGATGCTTTCAAAACTACGATGAATTGTGTCGATTGCGCCATCGCTCGCGTAATTCGCGGTGAACATACTCAAAAGGGGTAGTTCATATCGGTAAAGGGTTATTGAGCCCGATCCCCGATTGCAGCCAGTATGTCGCGTCGTCGCCGAACCGAACGACGGGCTTCTCCAGGCCGAAGGGACGCCTCTGTTGACTTCGAATACCGCCACCGCTGTGCTCGACGGGACCGACCGGACGAGCGTAACAGCCCTCTTCGCCGGATACGCCCAAGCCAGCCCGGACGCGATCGCCCTCCGCGGGCGTGCCCAACACTGGACATACGCGCAGCTCGACCGGCAGTCGGACAGGCTCGCGCGGATCCTCGTCGCCAGAGGGGTGCGACCCGGCGATCGGGTCGCCCTGCTGGTGGAGCGATCCCCCGCGGCGGTCTGCGCCCTGCTCGCGGTGTTGAAGGCCGGGGCCGCCTACGTGCCCCTCGACCTCGATTATCCCTGCGCGCAACGCGCAGCGATGATCGAGGATTGCGCGCCCGCCGCGGTCATCCGGGGTTCGGKCGTCCCGATCGCCGACGCCCTCGCGTGGCGCTGCCCCACGATCGTCATGCAACCCGACGGCAGTGCGCCTGGCGAGAGCGAGGACAGCGCGCCGCTTCCCGGCGCCGGCCCCGGGGACGTCGCCTACGTGATGTACACGTCGGGCTCGACCGGGCGCCCCAAGGGCGTCGTGGTCCCCCATTGTGCGGTGGTCCGGCTCGTCCGGGGGGCCGATTACGCGCGCTTCGATGCCGACGAGGTCATCCTCCAGCTCGCGCCGCTGGCCTTCGATGCGGCCACGCTCGAGATCTGGGCGCCGCTGCTCAATGGCGGTCAGGTCGCCTTCGCGGACGTCCAGCGGCCATCGCTCGGGGAGATCGGTGCGCTGGTCCGCGAATACGGCGTGACCACGCTGTGGCTCACGGCCGGATTGTTCAACCTGATGGTCGATGCGGCGCTCGACGACTTGGCGGGTCTGCGGCAGCTGCTTTCCGGCGGCGACGTCCTGTCCCCGGCCCATGTCTGCAAGGCGCTCGCCGCGCTGCCCGATTGCCGCCTGATCAACGGCTACGGGCCGACGGAGAATACGACGTTCACCTGCTGCTACACGATCCCGCGGGATCAGCCCGCGGATGCGATTCCGATCGGCTATCCGATCCACGGCACGCAGGTCTACATCCTCGACGAGGCGCTGAGGCCGGTTCCCGAGGGGATGCCGGGCCAGCTCTGCGCGGGCGGCGACGGCGTCGCCCTCGGCTACCTCAACCGGCCGGACCTGACGGCCGAGCGGTTCCGCCCGGATCCGTTCTCCGCGGACCCGGAGGCACGCCTCTACCTGACCGGCGATCTGGCCCGCCGCCGTCCGGACGGGGCGCTCGAATTTCTCGGCCGGCTCGACACGCAGGTGAAGATCGACGGCAAGCGCGTCGAACTCGGTGAGATCGAAACGGCCCTGCGCGCCGTTCCGGGGATCAGGGATGCGGCCGTCACCGTCGAGCAGACGGGCCCGCAGGCCAAGTGCCTCCACGCCTTCGTCGTCGGGGCCGATGGCGCATCGCCGGACCCGGCGGTCCTGCGGGCCGAACTCGCTGGGGGCCTACCCGCGCATATGCGCCCCTCCACGATCACGGTGCTGCCGAGCCTGCCGCTGAATCCGAACGGCAAGGTCGACAGGACTGCTCTCACCGCGACGGCGACCGCAGCGCGCGACGCCGAACGCCGCCGCGCCTCCGGCCCCGCCCCGCGGAGCGAGACCGAACTGCGTATCGCGGCGGTCTGGAAGGATGTTCTCGGCATCGATTCCATCGCGGTCGACGACAACTTCTTCGATCTGGGCGGGACGTCCCTGAGACTCCTTGCCGTCCATCAGCGCCTGGCGACGCTGGACCTGGGCACGATCTCGGTCGTCGACCTGTTCGCCCGGCCCACCATTCGGGCGCTGGCCGAGTTCCTCGGCGGCGCCTCGAGGCAGAACGTGTTGCTCGGCGGCGCCGGCAGCAGCCGAGCGGCGCTCCAGGCGGCCGCTCTCAAGCGGCTCAGCATTTCGGGAAGGTCTATGCGATGACGGACGGTCCTGACTCGGCTCCGGACGCGGGCGATCTGCCCGCCGCCGCGATCGCCATCGTCGGCATGGCCGGCCGCTTCCCGGGCGCCGCGAATCCCGCGGCGCTGTGGCAGCGGCTGTGCCGGGGCGACTGCATGATCACGCCCATACCGGACGCGGAAATCGAGGATTCCTACACCGCCGACGAGCGCGCGCAGCCGGAATACGTCGCCGTGCGCCCGATCATCGCCGACGTGGAGCGTTTCGACGCCGCCCTGTTCGGCATGCGGCCGCGCGAGGCGACGCTGATGGATCCGCAGCACCGGGTCTTCCTAGAGGTGGCCTGGGAGGCCTTCGAGGATGCCGGTTACGCGCCGATGGCGCCCGGCCGCCCGGTGGGTGTCTTCGCGGGCTGCAGCCTCAACACCTACCTCCTGCGCCACGTCTGCGGTCAGCCCGGAGCGGCCGAGCGCTTCGCGAGCGAGTTCCAGGTCGGCAACTACGAAGCCCTGACCGGCGCCATCGCCGACACGCTCGCGACCCGGGTCTCGTACAAGCTCGACCTGCGCGGCCCGAGCATGTCGATCGCGACGGCGTGCTCGACCTCGCTGACGGCGGTCGCCCAGGCGGTGCAGTCGCTGCTCCTCCACCAGTGCGACATGGCCCTCGCGGGAGGCGTGTCGATCAGCTTCCCCCAGCAGCGCGGCTACATCAGCCAGGAAGGCGGCATCGTCTCCACCGACGGGGTCTGCCGCCCGTTCGACGCCGACGCCAACGGCACGGTGTTCGGCTCGGGCGCGGCCGCGGTGCTCCTGAAGCGCCTCGAGGACGCCATCGCGGACGACGACCACATCTACGCGGTCATCCGTGGAGCGGGCGTCAACAACGACGGGGCGTCGAAGGTCGGTTTCGCGGCGCCGAGCGTAGATGCCCAGGCCGAGGTCATCGCCACCGCGCACGCCATCGCGGGAATCGATCCGGCGACGATCGGCTATGTCGAGTGTCACGGCACCGCGACGCCCCTCGGCGACCCGATCGAGATCGCCGCCCTGGCCAAGGCCTTCGGCCCGGTCGAGGCGCAGGAGCGCTGCCTGATCGGTTCGGTCAAGGGCAATGTCGGCCATCTCGACGCCGCCGCCGGCGTCACCGGCCTGATCAAGGCCGCCCTCGCGGTCGAGAACGGGACGATCCCGGCGACCGCCAATTTCTCCACACCGAACCCGCTCCTGTCACTGGAGACGACGCCCTTCGCGGTCGCCGCGCGGCACGAACCCTGGCCGTCGCGGCCGGGGCCGCGCCGTGCCGGTGTCTCGGCCCTCGGCGTCGGCGGCACCAACGTCCACGTCGTGCTGGAGCAGGCCCCCCCTGCGGCCCGGCCGCGGACGCCGGCGGCGGCCGACACGGTCCAGGTGCTGCCGCTCTCGGCCCGCACCCGCGACTCGGTCGGCGCGGCCGCGCAGGCGCTCGCCGACCATCTCGAGGCGACACCCGGGCTCGACCTCGCCGACGTTGCGCGGACGCTGCAGACCGGCCGCACGGCCTTCCGGCACCGCCTCGCGGTCGCCTGCCGCGATCTGCCGGGCGCCGTCGCGGCGCTGCGCGGGGCGAACGCGCCGCGCGGCGAGGCGGCCGGGCCGGCCCCGGTGGTGTTCATGTTCCCCGGCCAGGGCAGCCAGCATCCCGGCATGGGGCGGGACCTCTATCGCGGTGAGCCCATCTACCGCGCCGCCATCGACCGCGGGCTCGATCTGCTCGACCCGGGCGAGCGGGCCGAGGTGAGGGCCTTCCTCGACGGCGACCGCCCCGACGAGACGGCCGGCGGCCCGGCGCCGACCCGGATCGCGCAGCCTGCGATCTTCCTGGTGCAGAACGCGCTCGCCGCCCTCTGGATGAGCCGCGGGATCACCCCGGAGGCGATGGTCGGGCACAGCGTCGGCGAGCTGACCGCGGCGTGCCTGGCGGGCGTCCTCTCCTTCGACGACGCGTTGGCCTTCGTGGTCGAGCGGGGCCGCCTGATGCAGGCCGCGCCGGGCGGCGCCATGCTCGCGGTCCGGCTGCCGGAGACCGCGTTGCGGCCGCTCCTGCCCGCCGGTCTCGATATCGGGGCGATCAATGCGCCGAACCTCTGCGTCGCCGCGGGGTCCTTCGAGGCCGTGGCGGAGCTCGAGGCCAAGCTCACCCAGGCCGATGTCGGGATGCGCCGCCTGCACACCTCGCACGCCTTCCACTCCCGGATGATGGACCCGGTGGTCGATGGGCTGACCGCGCTCGCGGAGCGGATCACCTTCCGCGCCCCCGCACTGCCCTACGCCTCGGGCGTCACCGGCGACTGGATCACGCCGGACCAAGCGACGAGCCCGACCTACTGGGCACGGCACTGCCGCGAGACGGTGCGCTTCGCGGACGCGCTGCGGACGGTGGCGCGGGAGGGCACGGTCCTCCTCGAGGTCGGACCGGGTCGAACCCTCTCCACCTTCGCGCTGAACGGTCTGCCGCGCGGCGCGGTCGGCGCGGTGATCGGCTCCATGCCCGACCCGGCCCAGGTGACGGACGGACAGGCCTTCGCCGCCGAGGCGCTCGCCCGGCTCTGGACCGTCGGCGTCGCGCCCGACTGGGCGGCGGTGACGGGTCCGGGCCGGCGCGTGCCGCTCCCGACCTACCGGTTCGACCGGCAGCGGCACTGGATCGACGCGCCGGCGCGCGCGGCGGATCCCGGCGCCCCGATCCCCGGCCGCACACTGGGGGACGATCATCACACCGTGGCCGGGACTGATCCGGCCGACACCCATCCAGCACGCATCAACGACAACGGGGCACAGACGATCATGGGGCAGACGGCAGATCTCAGCGTTGCTGCGGCACGTTCCGAACTCGGCTCGGAACTCGCGGGCATGGTCGAGGAACTCTCGGGGGTCGTGATCGGCGCCGACGGGCTCGACAGCACCTTCCTGGAGCACGGGCTGGATTCCCTGTTCCTCGCCCAGTTCGTGACGCAGATCCGCAAGCAGTACGGCGTGAAGCTGACCTTCCGCCAGCTGATGAGCGATCTGCCCTCGATCACGGCGCTCGCTGCCCACGTCGCCGCGGCGCGGCCGCAGCCCGCGAAGGCGGCGCCCGCCGAGCCGGCCC
>NZ_JBFUGA010000015.1:0-79058 GCF_056403155.1 Methylobacterium sp. P3_A11 | reverse complement strand
ATCTAGCGGCGGCCGGCTTCGCGGGCGCGATGATCGACACCGCCGGCAAGCAGGKCGCGCGCCTGCCCGACCTCGCGGCGCCCGCCGACCTCTCGGCCTTCACCGCTGCCTGCCGAGCGCACGGCCTGATGAGCGGCTTGGCAGGGTCGCTTCGGATCATCGACATCTCCGGTCTCGGCGCGCACCGGCCGGATTATCTGGGTTTCCGCGGCGGCCTGTGCCGCGACTTCGATCGCCGCAACGGCATCGATCCGCTCCGCGTCGTCGAGGCGCTCCGCGCCCTGCGCCCGAACCGGCAGGACGCGGCGTGACGGCCGTCATCAAGATTGGGGGCAGCCTCGAAGCGGATCCGCACCGCCGCCGGACGCTGCTTGCAGCCATCGCCGACGGCGCGCACGGGCGCTGCATCGTCGTGCCGGGTGGCGGGGCCTTCGCGGACGGCGTCCGGGCCGCGCAGGCGGTCGAGCGTTTCGGCGATGACGAGGCGCATCGCCGCGCCCTCGACGCCATGAGCGACGCGGCCGGCATCTTCCGCGGGATCGAACCGCGGCTCGTCCAAAGCCTAGAGCCGTGGGCCGAGACCGCGCCCGCACGGATCCGAGTGTGGAATCCCCGTGTCCTGCGCGCCGGACACCCGGACATCGCCGAGACCTGGGACGTCACCTCCGACAGTCTGGCCCTGTGGCTCGCGGCGCGGATCGGGGCGACGCGCTGCGTCCTGGTGAAGTCCCGCGACGCGCCGCCGGGCCAGGACGCCGCCGCCCTCGCCCGAACCGGGCTTGTGGATGCCGCCTTCCCGGGATTTGCAGCCCGCTTCGGCGGTCCGATCGAGATCTGGGGGCCGAACGACAGGATCGCGGTCGTGCCGCGGGTCGCCGCGTGAGCGCGCCCGAGCACATCGTCTTCGTCACCGGCCGCCTCGCCCGGGCGCGCCTGGAGAAGGTCGCGGCGGGACTGCCGACGACCCTGCATTGGAGCATCGCGGATGCCGGCGTGAAGGTCGCCGCCCTGATGACCGAGGAGATCATCCGGCGGCGGGTCACCTTGCCGGAGGGGGCCACCCGGGTTCTCCTACCGGGTCGGTGCCGCGCGAATCCGGAGCATCTCGCCGCGCATTTCGGCATGCCCGTGGAGCGGGGACCCGACGAGGTGGTCGACCTGCCGGCTTGGCTCGGCTTGGCCGGTCGCAAGGTCGACCTGTCGCGGCACGACCTGCGGATCTTCTCCGAGATCGTCGACGCTTCGAAAATGACCGTCGCGCAGATCCGGGCCAAGGGCCTCGACCTCGCCGGGCGCGGCGCGGACGTCATCGACCTCGGCGGGCTGCCCGACACCCCGTTTCCGCATCTGGAGGAGTCCGTGAAGGCCCTCAAGGAGGCGGGTCTAAAGGTCAGCGTCGATTCCTTCTCCCGCGAGGAACTGGTCCGGGGCGCCGCCGCAGGCGCCGATTTCCTCCTGAGCCTGAACGAGGAGACCCTCGACCTCGCCTTCGAGACCGGGGCGGTGCCGATCCTCGTGCCGACGCGCCCGGACGACCTGCCCTCGCTCGACCGGGCGATCGCGCGCATGCTGGAGGCCGGACGACCCTTCCTCGCCGACCCGATCCTGGAGCCGATCCACCACGGCTTCGTCGATTCGATCGCCCGCTACCGCGAGACCCGCGCCCGCTGGCCCGAGATCGAGATGATGATGGGCACCGGTAATCTCACGGAGCTCACCGAGGCCGATTCCCTCGGCGTCACCGCACTGCTCGTCGGCATGTGCTCCGAATTGTCGATCCGCAACGTGCTGATCGTGCAGGTCTCCAACCACACCCGCCGCACCGTCGAGGAGCACGACGCCGCCCGGCGGGTGATGTACGCGGCCAAGGCCGATTCCGCGCTGCCCAAAGGTTACGGCCGGGCGCTGCTCGCTCTTCACGACAAGCGCCCGTTCGTGCAGACGGCGGACGAGATCGCCCAGGCCGCCGCAGAGGTGCGCGATCCGAATTACCGGATCGCGGTCGCTGAAGACGGCATCCACGTCTACAACCGCGACGTCCACAGGGTCGGCACCGACGCGATGGCCTTCTTCCCGGATCTGGATGTCGCGAGCGACGGCGCGCACGCGTACTATCTCGGCGCCGAACTCGCCAAGGCCGAGACCGCGTGGCGGCTTGGCAAGCGCTACGTGCAGGACGAGCCCCTCGACTGGGGCTGCGCGGCCGATGCCGAGGTGGAGGATGCCACCGCCTTCAAGAAGGCCGGCCACACCCGCCATTCCGGACCGGACGCGCCGCCGCCGGGCACCCGGGATGCCCGTTCGGTCGGACCGGAGGCCGACGCGCAGCGGCCCGCAACGATTCCGGATGCGGAGGCTCGGGCCGAGTCCGCTCCGGAACGCCCGCAGGACCCGCCCGCGAAGCTGGTCTGCGGGCGGCTCGTGCCAGCCGACAGAGCGTGAGCCGATGCCGCTGATCCTCGAAACCATCGTCACGACAGTCTCTCCCGCGGGCGAACTGCACCTCGTTCCGTTCGGGCTGATCGGCGAGGCGGAGGGCTACGTGCTCGCGCCGTTCCGGCCGTCGCCGACCATCACGAACCTGGAGGCGACTCCCTGCTTCGCGGCGTCCAGCCCGCGCGACATCCGGGTCATCGCCGGCGCGGTGACGGGCCGACGCGAATGGCCGACGCTGCCCTGCACGGCGATCCCGGGCCGCCGCCTCGCCGACAGTTTCGGCCACGCGGAGTTCGAGGTCGCAGCGGTCGAGGCCCACGAGACCCGGCCTCGCTTCCGCGGCCGCATGGTGCACAGCGCCGCGCACGCGCCCTTCATCGGCTACAACCGTGCGCAGGCCGCCGTTCTGGAGGCCGCGATTCTTTCGACCCGGCTCCACATGCTGGAGCCCGACAAGGTGTTGACGGAGATGGCCTACCTCGCCATCGCCATCGGCAAGACCGCGGGACCGCGCGAGCGCGAGGCTTGGGGTTGGATCGAGGACAAGGTCGAGGCGGCGCTCGGCTCCGAGGCGCGCGTCCTCGATCGCGACGACCGTTGAGGTCGGGAGGAGAAGGACAAGATGAAGAAAATCACCCTGGCCCTGGCAGCCACCGCGGCTCTGGTTGCGGCGACCGCACAGGCTCACGGCCCGACCCGGCGCAAGATCAACGAATCCATCGAGATCAACGCCCCAGCCGACAAGGTATGGGCCGTGATCGGCGACGTGAAGAACGCCGACTGGCTGCAGAACGTCACGAAGACGGAACTCACCGGCGACCCGGCGGGCAAGTTCAAGCGGGTGCTGACGCTGAAGAACGGCGACCAGATCCAGGAAACGAGCAACAAGCTTAAGCCGGAGGACAAGCTGTTCTCCTATTACATCGACAAGGTTGATGTGAAGGATCTTCCCGCGAACGATTACTCAGCCACCATCACGGTCGAGCCCGCGGGCAACGACAAGGCGAAGGTCGAGTGGAAGGCTGCGTTCTATCGCGGCTACATGAACAACGATCCGCCGCCCGAGCTGAACGACGAAGCCTCCGAGAAGGGCGTCGGCGATTGGATCAAGGCGAGCCTCGCTAACCTGAAGGCCAAGGTCGAGAAGGGCTCGTGACCTTGCGCTGGGGCCGGGCGGCTTGCGCCGCCGGCCTCATCGTCCTGGCGACCGCCGCCCGTGCCGAACCGGCTCGGGAGGCGGTGGTCACCGCCCAGCTCGGCGGTGCGGTCGAGATCGTCGATCTGGCCGCCGGAACGGTGGTGCGACGGATCCCGGTCGACGGGGCGCCGGCCGGGATCGCCCTGTCGCCCGATCGCAGGCGCGCCTATGTCACGCGTCCGGAAGGGCACGGCTTGGCCGTCATCGATCTCGACGCCGGCCGCGTCCTCGCCGAGGTGCCGCTGCCCGGCGGACCGCTCGGCGTCGCGGCCGACCCGCGCGGCGGAACCGTCTACGTGGCCGACTGGTACGGACACCGTCTGTTCGTTCTCACGGAGCGCGCCGGTAGCCTGGTGCCGGACGGTGAGATCGCGGTCGGGGCGTCGCCCTCCGGGATCGCCGTCTCGCCCGACGGCGCGACGCTCTACGTTGCCAACCGCGAGGCCGATACCGTCTCGGTGGTTGACGCCGCGGCGCGGCGGGAGACCGCAGTCATTCCGGTCGGACAGCATCCGTTCGGCATCACGCTGGATCCGGCCGCAGGACGTGCCTACACGGCCAACGTCACGAGCGACGATGTCTCCGTCCTCGATCTGAAGACGAGGCGCGAGATCGGCCGCGTGCCGACCGGCCGGCGGCCCTACGTCATCGCCCTCGCGCGGGGGCGGGGCTTCGTCACCGATCAATACGCCGGCAGCGTCACGGCCTTCGACCTCGCGACGCTCAAGCCGATCGCCGATATCGATGTCGGCGATCATCCCGAGGGCATAGCCGCCGACCCGGATGGGCGCCTCTACGTAGCGAACTGGGGCGACAATACCTTGAGCGTCCTTGATTCCGGCACGCTCAAGGTGCTGGCGACCATTCCCACGGGCAACGGGCCGCGCTCGTTCGGCATCTTCCTGCGCTGAGGGTCAGAACGTGCGGCGGTGCGGAGCCCTGCGATAGGCGGCCCGGGCAACAACGAGCGCGCCGCCGATCTGCAGCAAGCCGGTTTCGCCCAGGTCGACCGGGGCGACATGCGCCTGGATCAGGAGCCGGGTTAGCGCGTTCAGGGCCAGCAATGTCAGGCAGAAGGCAGCCGCGGCGAGCAGGCTGGCGACGAACTCGGGCATGATCTCGCTCCCGTCTCGGACGGGAGGAGATTAGCAAGCCTTACGCCAGGGCCAAGCTATCAAAGAGGCGGATCTCAGCGCTTGCGGGCCGCCGGCGCCGGTGTGCCCGCCTGCGCGGCCGGCGTGGGTCGGGGGGTCTCGACGGCGAGCCGCTTCACGGGCCAGCCGTCGCTCCAGCGCTCCATATCGGCTAGGCGGGGATTGTTCTTGAGGGCCGTCGCGTCCGACCCCGCGAACGCCGCCGCGGCGGCGAGATCGAACGTCTTCCAGAACCCGAGGTAGTCCAGGGCGTCTACGCGGGCGAGATTGATCTGCGAGACCAGGGTCTGTTGCTCGCCGGTCAGAGCCATGTCGGCGGACCAGCGGAACGGCGGCGGCTTCGCCGCATCCTTTGCGGCCTCCTTCGGCTCCGGACCGGGCTTGATGGCCCCGCCATCGTAGGCCGTGTCGAGGCCCGCGGGAGCCGCCAGGGTCGCCGTCAGGGCCGGAAAGCCGTGATCGTCCGAGAGCGCGCGCACGAACAGCTTGCGCTCAAGGGGGACGGCGCTGGCCTCACGCAGCAGGCGCTTGGCGGCCAGATCGGCCGCACGGGTATCCTTGTCGCCGACCATCGCCACGAGCATCGTGGCCGGGTCCACCGTCGAGAGGTCGGCGAGGGCGATGCCGCGGGACTTCGCCCCGCTGGCGATGCCCCCTGGCGTCGCCGCGAGGATCAGCTTCGGCACGGGGAGGCCCCGCGCCTTGGAACCGGCGGCCATATCCAGGGCGAGGGGCGCGCCGGCCAAGTGGCCGATCAGCGCGACCCGGCCGAGATCGGGTCGCGCCTCGCTGTCGGACGCGAGATCCGCGAGCGCTGATTTCACGAGGTTCTCGGCGATGGCAGGGGCGTCTGCCGGTCGCGTCCGATTGACCTCCTGAAAACGCGGGAAGAGCACGAGCCAGCCCTGACGGGCAAGGTGATCAATCCATCCGCCGTAACTCTGCGGATTGACCACGCCCCAGCCGTGCAGAAAGATCGCCACGGGGCGTCCGGCTTCCGGCGCGGCACCGGCGGCGTAGAACGCATAGGTGGTGGCACTGCCGCGGCCGAGCAGGCGCTTGGTCACCGTCGCCTTGCGATCCCCGATACCCCCTGCCCCGTCGGCCGGCTGGGCCGGGGGCGTCGCCGCCTCGACGGTCGAGAGCCCGGCCAGGGTCATGATCGCGGCGGCGATCAGCGATCCGCGAAGAAGATTGAGACGCATCAAGGGCTCGACTGAGAGACGCACTGCGTCGGCAGGTCAGAGTGCGCTGAATAGCAGATTCTCTGCTCTTGGCGACCCGCGGCCCGGTCCCGAAGCCCGGTTCATTGAACGAGCCTAGGCGGTCGCGCCGCGGGCTGTGTCCGCCCCGTCCAGTCGACGCGCCAACGCGGTCAGTTCCTCGGGCACGTCGTGATCGGCGGATCCGTAGAAGGCGAGCAGTTCCACGCGCACGCTTTCGACGACACCAGCTTCAACCGTATCCCGCCCGTCGGATCGGCGAAGGGAATCGGCGTAATTGGCAGCGACGATCTTCATGGCGGTATCACGGTTCAACTGTACTGTGCGAAACCGGGGGCACCGCGCTCCGGAGTAGCGTACAACTGCGCCACCGCCTCAGGTTTCCAGTCCCGAGGGGATTATTTTACCGCCCGGTCCGATCACGGTAGGCCCGGATCCGGTGGATGGACGGCCCGCGGCCTGTTCCACCCAGGCCAGGATATCCTCGGCACGCCAGGGTTTCGGGATGAAGGTCGCCGAGACACGCAGGTCGCTCGGCTGGTCGCCGGCATCACCGGACGTCAGAAGGACGCGCACACGCGGCCAAGTCACGCCGATGATCCGCGCGAGTTCGAAGCCACCGATCGGGCCGGGCGTGCGGACGTCGGAGAAGACAACGCTGACTTCGTCTGCGCGGTCGTTGAGGATCGCCAGGGCTCGGTCGGCGGTCTCGGCCTCGATCACCGTGAAGCCCGTATCCTCCAGCAGCGTGGCCGCGAGGAAGCGCTCGTCGGGCTGGTCTTCCACGACGAGGATCACGGGCTTCTGGCCGGGCTGTACCGAATCGCTCATAAGCCAGGACACTCTACAGAGGCTGAACGGCGGTCGCTTCGATCGGTTCAACGCCCGAACGCCGCGAGGGGCCAGACCCGCGCGGGCACAGATCCTCCTTTGATCCTTGCATAATCGGGAAGTTGTGGCCGTGTCTTAGGCAACACAGCCACGGACGAACGCCTCGGGTCGACGCCCCGAAGCGGCTATTCAGCCGACGCCGTGCGACTTCAGAAAGGCCAGGGCGCGATCCCAGCCGTCCTGGGCCGCCTCTCGGCGGTAGCTCGGACGATAATCCGCGTGGAAGCCGTGCGGGGCGTCCGGATAGATCACGAGTTCGACGGTCTTGCCCGCGGCCTTGGCCCGGTCGCGTGCCGCCTCCACGGCGGCCACCGGAATACCGGTATCGGCGGCCCCGTAAAGACCGAGCAGCGGCGCGTTGATCTCCGCCGCCACGTCGGTGGCGGTGCGCGGCTGGATGTCGGTACGCTCGCCTCCGACCGGCCCGTACCAGGCGACCGCCGCCTTCAGGTCGCGACGATGCGCCGCGTACAGCCAGACGTCGCGACCGCCGCGGCACCAGCCCATGACGCCGAGGCGGTTCGGATCACCCTTCGCTGCGGACGCTGCCCAGGCGGCGGCCGCGTCGAGATCGCCGATCCATTGCGCATCCGGCGTTTTGGCGATGACGTCCCGGATGATCTGCTGGGCATCGGTCATGGTCGAGAGGTCGCCCTGGCGGGCGTAGAGTTCAGGCGCCACCGCGCAGTATCCCGCCTTGGCGAGCCGACGGCAGATATCCTTGATGTACTCGTGGACGCCGAAGATCTCCTCGATCACCAGCACGATCGGGAAAGGACCCTCGCCCGCGGGAACTGCCCGGTAGCCCGGCATCGGCCCATCGGCGGCCGGGATCTTCACCTCGCCGGCCTCGATTCCAGTCTGGTCGGTGTGGATCACCTGCGCTTCGACGCGGGTTGTCGCGAGCGTCAGGCCGCTCATCAGGCTCGTCATGACGAAGCCGCGCCGCGAAAGCGGGGGCGTGATCAGCCCGTCCAGCCCAGTCCGGTCGTGGTCCGCCATGATGCCCTCTCTCTCGTTACAAGAACGAGGGCTATCCGGGTGTGACGGCCCCGGTCAAATCACCCCTGCGCCGCCGGTTCGTCAGGCACCGGCGGCGGCGAGCGCCCGGGCCGCCGGCCGCTGTGCCGCCGACCGCACCGTCTCGGCCCGCCCGCGCGGCTGCAGGACGTCGCCCAGGGTGACGAAGGTCTCGGCCGCCGGCGACACGACCGCGCGAATGCCGTAGCCTAAGGCGAAGGATCGGAGCAGCTCGGCGTCGCGCGCGATCCCGAAGCGGTCGAGGGCAGCGAGAAAGGCTTCCCGAAACAGGCTCGGCCGGCACCAGCGCTTCTCGGCCATCTGCAGCGGCCAATCCCAGAGCCCCTCGGCCCGGCGCAGGGCCAGAGCACCGCGCGCGATGAAGTATCCGGTCTCGCGGTGCTCGATCCCGTCCGTCTGCACCGACCAGTCGTCGTTGCCGAACAGTTCGACTTCGGCCGCGTTGCCCATCGGGTCCTCCGCCCTGAACCAGCCTTCCGGCGAACCGGAACATTGCCGGAACACTGGCGCGGAACGCACACCGGGTCAAGGGACTTGTTCCCGGTGCGTTCGCGGGCCGGCCCCGCTCGTCAGCGGGCCTTGAACATCCCGTGCTCGATGCGATCGCCCGGGGCGACCCCGAGTTTCGCGGCGGTCCCGGCATTGAGTTCCAGGACCGCGAGAACCGGGCCTCCCGAGGCGATGATCGCGGTGGACAGCGGCTCGGTCTCGGCGGCGATCCGGCTGATCGTGCCATCGGCCCGGATGAACACCATGTCGAGCGGCAGATAGGTGTTTTTCATCCACATGGTCACGGGTTGGTCCCGCTCGAAATCGAACAGCATGCCGTGATCGGCTGCCATGTGCCGGCGGAACATGAGGCCGCGGGAACGGGCCGCATCATCGCGCATGACCTCGACCTCGAAGCGCTTCGGGCCGGACTTCGTGACGATGGTCAGCGGCTCCGATTTGGCGGTGGCGGTGCGCGCGGCAGCCTGCGCCAGGGCGGGCGGGGTCGCAGCCACGGCTGTCAGCGTGAGGCAGGCGATGGCGACCGCCAGGGCGGCGCGGGATAGTGATCTCACAGGCTCATGCCTCTCGTGGGATGATGCGCGGACCGTACGATCCGCCGCCCGGACATAGACCAGGCTGCGCGAAAGGGGAATCGACGCGCGATTCCTGAGGCGCGGCAAGGGCATAGCGCCGGAGGCGCACGGCCTCAATGCGACGCCGGCATGGCCCCGTCGATCAACCGGACTTCGGCCGCCATGACGCCCTTGGATCCATCACCATAGCGGACCAGAACGGACTCACCGGGCTTCAGTTCGGCGATCCCGTAGCGCCGCAACGTTTCCATGTGCACGAAGATGTCGGGCGTCCCATCGCCCCGGGTCAAGAAACCGAACCCGCGAAGGCGGTTGAACCACTTCACGACGGCGGTTTCCAACCCGCTGGTGGGCGTCACGCTGACGTGGGTGCGCGGCAGCGGCATCTCGGACGGGTGCAGGGCGGTCGCCTGATCGAGAGAGATGACCCGGAACGCCTGCCAACCCCGCGGCCGCTCCACCGCCTCCACGACGATGCGCGCGCCCTCGCTCGCGGCCTGGAAACCGTCGCGCCGCAGGCAGGTGACGTGCAGCAGGACGTCGGGCGAACCGTCGTCGGGCACGATGAAGCCGAAACCCTTCGAGACGTCGAACCACTTGATGTGACCGGCCACTTCGACGAGGTCGAGAAATGCATCCTCGTGCTGATCCGCCTCGCCGGGTCGAGCGACCATCGGCCGATCGGCGTTCTCGGGCTCGGATCCGCGTTCGTCAGACATGGCCGAGCAACCTACACCGAATCACGCCGCGCGCTCTCCCGGGAAGATTAACGAAGTCCTGATGCCCGGGAAGCCCATTTGTCTGGCAGAAGAGCCCGGCCAAGTTGCAATCTTGGCCATGGGAGGCGATGCCGCAACAGTCGATCGGTCGCAGCTTGCGACGAATGCGGTGTTTAAGCGTCGGGACCAGCGAGGGGATTTTTCGACCGTCCCGCCCTGCGGGCTGACCAGTGATCGTGCGGCGGCGACCTTCACGTTTTCGAGAGTCGTCGCGTTCCCCGCGCAGTGCCCGAGCGGCTCCCGATAGCACGGGCCGCCGCGACGTGGTTTGGGATCGCCCTCATGTTCGTAGACCTGACCCGCGATCGCCACGCCACCGCGTCCTCGGCTCCGCAGCGCCGCCTGCCGATCGTCGACGCCGCCCGGGCTGTCGCCCTGCTGGCGATGGCGAGCTATCACACGCTCTGGGACCTCGGCCATCTCCGGCTGACCGCCGAGAACTACGCGCTGACGCCGACGGGGCGTCTGGCTGCCGAACTGATCGCTGGCAGCTTCCTTGTCTTGGTCGGCTTCGGCCTCGTGCTGATGAACGGACGTGGCGTCAGGCTCCGGCCGACCCTGCTGCGGCTCCTGCGGATCGGCGGGGCGGCGCTGCTCGTCACTCTCGGCACCTGGGCCGTTTTCCCGGACGCCTTCGTGTTCTTCGGCGTGCTGCACTGCATCGCCTTCTCCAGCCTGCTCGGGCTGCCCTTCCTGTTCCTGCCGGCGCCGGTCACCGCCTTCGCCGCCGCGGTCGTCCTCGCCGCGCCGCATCTCGGGCACGCTTCCGTTCTCGATGCGCCGGCCCTGTCCTTCCTCGGCCTAGGCTCGGTCGTACCGCGGACGAACGATTACGTGCCGCTCTTCCCCTGGTTCGGGATGGTGCTGGTCGGGATCGTCCTGGGGCGTGTGGCGCTGCCGCCGCTCGCCCGCTCGCCCCTGGGGGCCTGGGCTCCGCGCACGCGGATCGGCCGCGCCGCGACGTTCGCGGGCCGCCACAGCCTCGCAATCTACCTCATCCACCAGCCGGTGCTGCTCGCGCTGCTGACCGGACTCGTGACGGTGGCGGGCGCCAATCCGCGCGCCGGACTCCGGGCGTTCCGCGCCGACTACGTGACGATCTGCACGCGCACCGGCGGCGAGCCGCCGCTCTGCCGCATCGCCGCCCGCTGCACGTCGGACGCCCTGCTGCGCGAGGACCTTTTCCGGGAGGACGGCCGTCCCTTCAGCGGGACCGAGCGCCTGCGCGCGCAGGCGATCTCGCAGGGCTGCTACGCGACGCTGGAGGCCGCCGCCCGGGCACCGCACTGACGCCCGCCCCGGATCCACCGGGGCCGGGCACCGGCCAGGCTTGGCTCAGTCCTTGGCGCGCTCGACATACGCCCCGTCGGCCGTCATCACGACGACGCGGGTGCCGGCGGCGATGTGGGGCGGCACGGTCGTCCGCACCCCGTTCGAGAGGGTCGCGGGCTTGTAGGACGACGAGGCGGTCTGGCCCTTCAGGACCGGCTCGGTCTCGGCGACTTCGAGGGTCACGCGCTGCGGCAACTCGATCGTCAGCGGCACGGCGTTGTAGACCGACAGCATCACCGCCATGCCCTCTTGGAGATACGGGGCGGCATCGCCGACCACGTCCGCCGGCACGGCGATCTGCTCGTAGTTCTCGGGGTTCATGAAGTGGAACCCCTCCCCGTCGCTGTACAGGAACGTGTGCTCCCGATCTTCCACGAAGGCGCGCTCGACCTGCTCGGTCGTCCGATAGCGCTCGGACACCTTCACGCCGTCCGTGATCCGGCGCATGTCGAGCTGGGTCACCGGGGTGCCCTTGCCGGGATGGATGTTCTCGGCGAACAGGATCACGTAAAGCTTACCGTCCTTCTCGACGACGTTGCCCTTACGGAGCGTTGAGGCGATCACCTTCACGGAATTGCGTCCTGCATTGACATGGGGGCTGGCACGCGCCAAGCGCGGGCGCTGCATATCGGACCCCGCCACTATCGCATCTGCGTCGCGGTTGCCAGCGGGCGAACGCGGGCCGTCGATGGCGGACAGGGCCGGCCGGGGAGCCCCTCCGGGGTCGAGGGCCGGACAGGGCCGAGGATGAGAGTGCTCGAAAACGCGACGCCGCCCGGGGCCGGTCCGGCCGTGACAGGCCCCGTCTCGCCGTGGTGGTCCCCGGATCGCCATGCCGACCGGCGCCCGGCCCTGCTCCTGCGCAATCGCATCCTCGCGGCGTTCCGCGCGTGGTTTGCCGCACGCGACTTCGTCGAGGCGGAGGCGGCCTGCCTCCAAGTGTCACCGGGTAACGAGGCCCATCTGTCGGCTTTCGCGACGGAAGCCGTGGGAGCCAGCGGCGCGCGTACGCCCCTCTACCTGCACACCTCGCCGGAATTCGCGTGCAAGAAGCTGCTTGCAGCTGGGGAGACGCGGCTCGTCAGCGTCGCCCGCGTGTTCCGCAACCGCGAGCGCGGACCGCTGCATCACCCCGAATTCACGATGCTCGAATGGTATCGGGCCGGGGCGTCCTACACGGCATTGATGGCGGATTGTACCGAACTGCTGCGGTGCGCGGCCGAGACGGCCGGCATCCGCCGCTTCGTCCACCGGGATCGGGAGACGGATCCGTTCGCCGACCCGGAACGCCTGACCCTGGCCGAGGCCTTCGACCGGTTCGCCGGGATCGACCTCTTGGCCGGCGTTTCGCGGACCGGCGAAACCGACCGGGACGGCTTGGCCGCCGCCGTCGCCGCCGCAGGCTTGCGGGTCGCAGAGGACGATACCTGGGCCGACCTGTTCTCCCGCGTCCTCGTGGCGCGGATCGAGCCGCATCTCGGTCTCGGGCGCACGACAATCCTCTGCGAGTATCCCGTCAGCGAGGCCGCCCTCGCCCGGCCGGCGCCGCACGATCCGCGGGTGGCCGAGCGCTTCGAACTCTATGCCTGCGGTGTCGAACTCGCCAATGCCTTCGGCGAGCTGACCGACCCGCACGAGCAGCGCCGCCGGTTCGAGGCCGAGATGACGGAGAAGGTCCGCGTCTATGGCGAGCGCTACCCGATCGACGAGGACTTCCTCGCGGCCCTCGCCCTCATGCCGGAGGCGTCCGGGATCGCCCTCGGCTTCGATCGTTTGGCGATGCTGGCCTGCGGTGCGGGACGGATCGAGGACGTGATCTGGACGCCCGTCGCGGAGACGCGGCCATGAACCGGGTGCTGCGCAGCGTCGACGACCTCATGGCGGCCGGCCTCGTCTCGGGCGAGGAGGCCGATGGCGTGAGCGCCGTGCTCGCGCGCTACGCGGTCTCGGTGACGCCCGACATGGCCGAGCTGATCGATCCCGACGATCCCGACGATCCGATCGCCCGCCAGTTCGTCCCCCGGGCGGAGGAATGCACCGCGGCGCCGGAAGAGCGTGTCGACCCGATCGGCGATACCGCACACGCCCCGGTCACCGGCATCGTGCATCGCTACCCCGATCGCGTGCTTCTGAAGCCGTTGCATGTCTGCCCGGTCTACTGCCGCTTCTGCTTTCGCCGGGAGATGGTCGGCCCGGACGGGCTCGGAACCCTCACCGACGCGGAATTAGACACCGCCCTCGCCTACATCGCGCAGGATCCGCGCATCTGGGAGGTGGTGCTCACGGGCGGCGACCCGTTCGCTCTCTCGCCGCGCCGGCTCGGCGACATCGCCGACCGCCTCGCGTCCGTCGCGCACGTGCGGGTCATGAGGCTCCACACCCGCGTGCCGGTGGTGAAGCCCGATCTCGTCTCCGAGGCGATGATCCGGGCGCTCGGACGCTTCGGCCGTGCGGTGTTCGTCGCCCTCCACGCCAACCATCCGCGGGAATTCACGCCGGCCGCCCGCGCGGCCTGCGCCCGTCTGGTCGAGGCCGGGATCCCCATGGTCAGCCAGTCGGTGCTGCTGCGCGGCGTCAACGACGATTCCGCAACTCTCGAGGCGCTGATGCGGACCTTCGTGGAGAACCGGATCAAGCCCTACTACCTTCATCACGGGGATCTGGCGCCCGGCACCTCGCATCTGCGCACCGGCCTGCACGAGGGGCGGGATCTGATGCGCGACCTGCGCGGTCGACTCTCGGGGCTCGCACAGCCGACCTTCGTGCTCGACATTCCCGGCGGGCACGGCAAGGTGCCGGTTGGACCCGGTTATCTGCGCAACACTGCGGACGGGCTGCGGGTGACTGACCCGAACGGTCGGGACCATGCCTACCCGCCGAAAGCGTGACGGAGGAACTGGGACCATGCGCAGGCTTTGGGGCCGCCTCACCTCGGTGAACGTGCAGAAAGCGGTGTGGGCGCTCGACGAGGCGGGACTGCCGTACGAGCGGGTCGAGGCCGGCGGAAGCCACGGGGTCGTCGACGATGCCGGCTACCGCGCGATGAACCCGAACGGCCTCGTGCCCACTCTCGAGGAGGAGGGTTTCGTCGTCTGGGAATCGAACGCGATCCTTCGCTACATCGCGGCGACCAGCCCGGCCCTGGCCCTTCCCACGGATCCCCGTGCGCGTGCCCAGGTGGAGCAATGGGTCGACTGGCAGGCCACCAGCTTCACCCCCGCCATGCGCGATGCATTCTGGCAGCTCTACCGCTCGGCCGATCCCGACCGCGCCCTGATCGCCGCCTCCCTGAAGAAAAGCGAGGCCATGGCGGCGATCCTCGACCGCCATCTCGCGGACAGGGACTACGTGGCCGGTTCGGGCTTCGGCATCGCCGACATCGCCCTCGGCTGCGCGGCGCATCGCTGGCTGAACCTGCCGGCGGAGCGGGTCGAGCGCCCGGCGCTGCGCCGCTGGTACGATCGCCTCGCCGCCCGGCCGGGCGCGACCCGCGCCCTCGGCGAACCCATCGCCTGACGGACGTCGTGGGATTGCCGACGCCTTGCCGGCATGCCGGCGCGATCCACTTGCTCTTTCGCGCCGCCCGGACCGGTGACGGCCTTCCACGGAGCCCCTGATGGCGATCGACCCGACCCTGCGCGACGCACTCTCCGCCGTGACACCGGCGAGCCTCGCCCGGGCGCTGTCGCGGGCCGGAGTAAAGGCCTTCAGCCCGCATGGCCTCTCGCCGCGCGGCAGCCAGACCGTGATCGGGCCGGTCTACACGTTGCGGATGATCCCGGCCCGGGACGACGCTGCGGGCGACCTCGCCGCCGCCATCGACGCCGTTCCCGAGGGGGCGGTCGTGGTGATCGATGCCGCGGGCTCTGCCCTCCCCCTGCCGTTCGGCGCCATCCTCGCGGCGCGCCTCGCCCAGCGCGGCGCCGCGGGTCTCATCACCGACGCGGCCCTCCCCGACGAGATCGGCGTCCCGGCCTGGTGCCGGCCGGCGGCGGCCAGCGGCACCCTGGCCCTGGTCGGTACGCAGGAACGTGTCGCCTGCGGCGGCGCGGCGATCCATCCCGGCGACATCCTCGTCGGCGATTCCACCGGACTGGTCGCGGTGCCGGCGGCCCTCGCCGAGCGGGTGGCCCTCGAAGCCGTGGAACAGCAGCGTCTCGATCTCTGGATTCAGCGCGAGATCGAGCGCGGCGCGAGTCTCGCGAGCCTGCTGCCGCCGGACGCCGCCGCCCTGGCGCGCTTCGAGGCCGAAACGAAGCCGGTCTGAACACCGTGTTCTTTCAGGCCTCGAAGGTGATCTATTTCCTGATCACCCCGTCGAACCTCTGCATCTTCGCGATCCTGTTCGGGATCGCCGTGGCGTCGACGCGGCGGCGGCGGACCGGCCTGGGGATCGCGCTCCTGGGCGTGGCCCTGCTCGGTGCCGCCGGGCTGGGGCCGCTGTCGGACATGGTTCTGCTCCCCCTCGAGCAACGGTTTCCCCCCTACCCGGCCGACGGCCCGGCACCGGTCGGAATCATCGTGCTCGGCGGCGGAATCGAGGCGGGACTCTCTGAAGCGCGCGACCAGGTCGTTGTCAACGATGCCGGCGAGCGGCCGATCTACCTCGCCGATCTCGCCCGCCGCTTCCCGGCGGCACGCCTCGTCTTCTCCGGCGGAAGCGGCTTCATCGGGGGCGGGATCGCGGAGGCCGATATCGTCAGCCGGCAGGCCGACGTGATCGGCGTGCCGCGGACGCGCCTCGTCCTTGAGAACCGCTCGCGGAATACCCACGAGAATGCTGCCTTCTCGGCATCCCTGGTGCAGCCGAAGCCCGGCGAACGCTGGCTGCTGGTGACCTCGGCCGGGCACATGCCCCGGGCGGTCGGCTGCTTCCGGCAGGCCGGATTTACGGTGGACGCCTTCCCGTTAGACTACAAGACCCGCGGCTGGAGCGACGTGACCCGGGTCCACGGTTTCGCGTCGGAGGGGCTGCTGCAGTTCGATTTGGCCGTGAAGGAATGGATCGGCCTCGCCGTCTACCGGCTGTCCGGCTACACTTCGGACTGGCTGCCCGGTCCCGCCCCTGAGCCCGGCAGCGAGAGCCGGTAGATGCCGCGGAAGTCGTCCGGATCCACCGGCTTTCCCTTGCGCAGGATCGCGATTCGGCCCGCATGGGCGAGCCGGACGGCGGTCCGGCGGACCGGCTGCATCAGGGGACCCCAGCCGTCCGGATGGGGGCCGCCCAGCGCGCGGGCGACCTCCGACGGGCAGATGGTCTTGTCGGCACCGCGTTCGGCGACGAGGCGCAGCATCGTCGCCTCGATGGCGAGATCGTCCGGCTTCGCGTCGGTCATGTGCGTGCTTCCTCGGCGGCCGACAGGACGGGGACCTCGAGCGGCCCTTCGTGGGGACCCTCCCCCGCCTCCAAGAGCGCTTTGCGGATCTCCGAGGCGAATTGGCGGCGCCACATGATGATCACGACGGCGGTCGTCGAGGCGAACAGGACGTAGGGACTGATGAACCAGCCGAGATAGGCGAGCGCGAAGAAGAAGGCCCGCTGGCCGCGCGCGAAGTGACGCCCGGCGCTGACGTTCATCGTGGCAAGACGACGCACCGCCCGAAGCATCTCGGTGTCGCTCGCACCGGACCCTTTCGATGGCACGGCGCCGAGGAGGATCGCCGTGTAATTGAACAATCGATAGGCCCAGGCGAACTTGAAGAAGGCGTACACGAAAACTACCGCGAGCCCGGCGACCTTCAATTCCCAGGTCAGGCGGTTTGCCACCGTGCCGAAAGGCAGCGTGGCGAACAGGTTCAGGACGTCATCCCCGGAGCGGGACAGGGTGAGGACCGAGCCCAGGGCGATCAACGAGGTCGATGCGAAGAAGGCCGTGCCGTTCTGCAAGGAGGCGTTGATCTGCGTGTCGACGACCCGGTTGTCGCGGCCGATGACTTGGCGCGCCCAATTGGCCCGGTGGCCGTTCATGATCTGGCTGAGGGAGACCATTCGGCCACGGAGCCGTCCGACCGAGAGACCGTAGGCGATCCAGGCGACGATGAAGTACAGCAGCGCCCCGAGATCGAGGGGCGAGAAGGCGGCGCTGCCGGCGGACAGTTCTGTCATGATCTCCGGATGGCGGATTCGCGATGGGGCGACCCGCATACCAGCCCGAGCGCCCGCGCTGAACCCACACGAGGGCGACGGCGGTCGTCCTCAGCCGTGCAGGATCCTGAAGCCGCCATCGGCGGGCAGGTCGCCGCCGACTCGCACGCGCAGATCGGAGACGCGTGCGCCGGGTGGACCCGACCGGCACAGCGCCTCCATTTCGGCCACCGCGGCCGGTGCGCCGCTGAAGACCGCTTCCACCGAACCGTCGTCGCGGTTGCGCACGGAGCCCGACAGGCCCCGCGCGCGAGCTTCCGACTGCGTCCACGCCCGGTAGGAGACGCCCTGGACCCGCCCTGTGACGATGACGGAGATCGTCCTGGTCTCGCTCATGGCGACGTCGTCTCGCTGCAGAGGCCCGCGCCTGTCGGCGCGGGTCCGGATGGTCCTACTCGGCCGCGATCGGGCGGCGGAGATCCGCGTTCATTGCTTGGCTCCGCGTCGCGCCGGTGCGGACATGCGTGGAGTAGAGCATCAGGCCCGTGAAGGCGATGCCGCCCACGATGTTACCGATCAACGTCGGGATCTCGTTCCAGAGCAGATAGTCCATGACCGTCAGATGGCCGCCCATGAGGATCGCCGACGGGAACAGGAACATGTTCACCACCGAGTGCTCGAAGGTCATGAAGAAGAACACCGTGATCGGCATCCACATGGCGATCACCTTGCCGGGCACCGAGGTCGACAGCATCGCGCCGATGACGCCCGTCGACACCATCCAGTTGCACAGCATGGCCCGGACGAAGAGCGTCAACATCCCGGACGCGCCGTACTTCTCGTAGCCGAGGGTGCGGGCCTCGCCGATGCCGGCGATCAGCTTGCCGACGGCGTTCGGCTCGGTGGCGAAGCCGAAGGTGAAGACGATCGACATCATCACCGCGGTGGTCAGGGCGCCCGCGAAGTTGCCGAAGAAGACCAGCACCCAGTTGCGGGCGACGCCGGCCACGGTGACGCCGGGGCGCTTGTCGATGAGGGCAAGGGGTGTCAGCACGCAGACGCCGGTGAACAGGTCGTAGCCGAGCAGGTACAGCATCGAGAAGCCGACCGGGAACAGCAGCGCCGCGACCAGAGGCTGGCCCGTGGTCTGGTTGATGGTCACCGCGAAGGCGGCGGCGAGGGCCAGGATCGCTCCGGCCATGTAGGCACGGATGAAGGTGTCCTTGGTGGCCATGAAGACCTTCGCCTCACCGGCATCGACGGCCTTCTTCACGAAATCGGCGGGCGCCAAATACGACATGCAGAACTCTCCCTCGCAGGCGCACGCCGATCGTCGTTGGCCGACGGGCGCGCTGCGCAATCACGGATGGCTGGTGCGACGCGAGGCTATCCGTCACCCTCCAGCTCGATCGTGGGCAAGCATGTCGCGTACCAGTTGCGCGCTGCTCAGGAGGGGCAGCCCCGGGTCCAAGTGCTGAGTTCCCGGAGATAGGCTGCCGGAAGCTGCGCGGCGAACGCCGCCGCCACGACAGCCTCGAGGTATCCCGGCCGCGGCCGGCCGGGTGCCGTCGAGCATCCGCGATAGATCAGGGCGCGCTTGACGCCATCCGTCGTGCGGATCGCAATGGCGGCCTTCGTATAGAGCCCCCCGGCGACGCCTTCGTAGCGATCGAGTGCCGGGATGTCGTCGGAGGCGAGTTCCCACAGCACCCCCCAAACGTTTCGCCGGGGATCGCGCACCACGGAGGCATAGCCCTCGCGCATGATGATGAAGCGGTGGTTCGGCAGATGTCCGCCGCCGATCAGCCGCGAATCCGGGCAGCGCAGCGCCATCGCGGCGGCATCCATGTTGGCGCCGTAGGCGAAATAAAGGGGCATCTTACCTGAGGTGAGGAAGCCGAGCGCACCTGCTCACTCGCCCGGTGGATGGTCCAGCCGGCGCACGGCGCGCTCGTTGAGAATCACAGCCGTGTAGGCGACGGCCAGGACGACCGCCGGGATGACGAAAGTCACGAAAATCTGGCCTGAGCTCATGGCATCAGACTCCGAAGCGCGCGTCTCGCCAATGCATGTAAACCGATGCCGGCAGATAGCTAGATGATGGCGAACAGCGCCGTACCGGGCTTGAGCGGCGGCGCGTTCGGGATCTCGAAGCTTATGGCCGTGATCGGCGTCACAACCCCGATCACGACGAGCGCCACCGCGATGTTATTCAGCGCGGTGGCGAGCAATTTTGTCTGTTCGGTTTGAACGACAGACATGCGGCGGGTCGTCGACGCGCTTCAGGCGAATTCCAGGATCACCGCGTCGACGGCGAGGCTGTCGCCTTCCTTGGCGTGGATCTTCGCCACCGTGGCGTCGCGCTCGGCACGAAGCATGTTTTCCATCTTCATCGCCTCGACGACCGCGATCGGCTCGCCGTTCTTCACTTCCTGACCCTCGGTGACGAGGATCTGCTTCACGAGGCCGGGCATCGGGCAGAGGACCTGCTTGCCGGAGCCGGCCTGTTCCTTCACCGGCATCAGAGCGGCGAGTTCTGCCTCGCGGCGGGTGTAGACGCGGGCCTCCGCGGCCGCGCCGGCATGCTGCAGGAATGCGCCGTTGAGCAGGGCGCGCACCTGGATCGCCACGCGCTCCGAACCGATCGTGCCGATCCAGACCGGCTCGCCCGGCCGCCACGCGCTGGCCACCGTGAGCGCCGTCCCATTCTCCTGGGTGACCAGAAGGTCCTCGCCTTCCGGCTCCACGGTCACGGGGTATGACTGGCCCGCGAGGATGACGACGCGCTCGCGCTCGAAGGCGAACAGCCCCGGCGCGCGCATCTGACCGGAAATGCCCCGCTTCCGCTGGTTGAGCTTGTGGTCGATCGCCGCCGCCGCGGCCATCATGCGGATGGCCACCGGACCGGCCGGCTCAGGCGCCGTAAATCCCTCGGGGAATTCCTCGGCGATGAAGCCTGTGGACAGCCGACCTTCCTGCCAGCGCGGATGGGCCATCAGAGCGGAGAGGAACGGAATGTTGTGGCGGATGCCGTCGATCGCGAAGGCGTCGAGGGCTTCGCCCTGGGCGGCGATCGCCTCGGCCCGGGTCGGCGCCCAGGTGACGAGCTTGGCGATCATCGGATCGTAGTGGATGGCGATCTCGCCGCCCTCCTCGACGCCGGTGTCGTTGCGCACGATCGCGGCGCCCTGACGGCCCTCTTCCGGCGGGCGGTAGGTCGTGAGCCGGCCGATCGAGGGAAGGAAGTTGCGGGTCGGATCCTCGGCGTAGACGCGGCTCTCCACCGCCCAGCCGTTCAGCTTCACGTCGTCCTGGGTGATCGGCAGCTTCTCGCCGGCCGCGACCCGGATCATCAGCTCGACGAGGTCGAGGCCGGTGATCATCTCGGTGACCGGATGCTCGACCTGGAGACGCGTGTTCATCTCCAGGAAGTAGAAGGACTTGTCCTGCCCGGCGACGAACTCGACCGTCCCGGCCGAGTCGTAGTTCACCGCCTTGGCGAGGGCGACGGCCTGCTCGCCCATCTTGCGGCGGGTCTTCTTGTCGAGGAGCGGCGACGGTGCCTCCTCGATCACCTTCTGGTTCCGGCGCTGGATCGAGCACTCGCGCTCGCCGAGGTAGACCACGTTGCCGTGCTTGTCGCCGATCAGCTGGATCTCGATGTGGCGCGGGTCGGTGATGAACTTCTCGATGAAGACGCGGTCGTCGCCGAACGAGGAGGCCGCCTCGGACTTGGCGCGGGCGAAGCCCTCCGCCACCTCGGCGCCCGAGTGGGCGATGCGCATGCCCTTGCCGCCGCCGCCCGCGGAGGCCTTGATCATCACCGGGTAGCCGATCTCGTCGGCGATCGTCTTGGCGTGCTCGGGCGATTCGATCACCCCGAGGAAGCCCGGAACGGTCGAGACCTCGGCGGCGGCCGCCGCCTTCTTCGACTCGATCTTGTCGCCCATGGCGGCGATGGCCCCCGGGTTGGGGCCGATGAAGACGATGCCGGCGGCCTCGAGCGCCTTCGGGAACGCCTCGCGCTCGGAGAGGAAGCCGTAGCCGGGATGGACGGCCTGGGCGCCGGTCTTCTTGCAGGCCTCGACGATCTTCTCGATCACGAGGTACGATTCGGATGCGGCAGCGGGTCCGATATGGACCGCCTCGTCTGCCATGGCGACGTGCACGGCGTCGCGATCGGCATCCGAGTAGACCGCTACGGTCTTGATGCCCATTCGACGGGCCGTCTTGATCACCCGGCAGGCGATCTCGCCCCGGTTGGCAATCAGGATCTTTTCGAACATCGCTGGCGCACTGCTTTCGAGATCGCCGGATTGCGCACCGGCTTGATTGTCCCGATAGATCAGTTGCGCCGCGGACGGAAGCTGCGCCTTGGTCTGAGGCTCACGCCGCCAGGGCAAAGGTCATGTGCGGGGCCTGAACCGTGTCACGGACGCGACGGTTGGCTTCCAGGGCGAAGGCGACCAGCGATTCGGCGCTGCTCTCGGCCTCGCGGACGACTTCCATGGCGATCCGAGCGCCCACCGCGCTCGGGCCGTCGCGGCCGCTGAGCGAGGCTGCGAGCCAGGCCGCGACGTCGCGGTCGATGTAGCCGGTCGGGCGCGACCCCCACACGGCGAAGTCGACGACCGAGGCCACCAGGAAGTCGGCGAACGCGTCGGAACCGATCACGGCCCGCTCGAGGGCGATCAGCAGGTCGGCGTCCTCGCGGCTCATGAGGCCGTCCGGGAGAACCTCGCGCTTCAGGACCAGCAGGTCCTCGTCGCTGATGGTGCCGGCCGAAACCGCATGGTTGCAGAACTGTTGAACGGTAATGCTGGTCATGATCGCCTGCCTCCCCGACCTTTGCTGCGGTCGGCGCTAGTCCCTGTGTGTCTTCAACTTACGGGACCGCTTCCCTTCCAGAGGTTAATGGCGAGATCTGAACGGAAGTTCAGGTAAACACCTCCCGATTAAGCAGGCTTATTGGGACGTTGACCGGTTGCGTTACCGGACGATGACCGAGGCCCCGACGGGGACCCGGTTGTATAGGTCCACCACGTCGATGTTGCGCATCCGGATGCACCCGGAGGAGACCGCCTGCCCGATCTTCTCGGGCTCGTTGGTGCCGTGGATCCGGTAAAGCGTGTCCTTGCCGTGGTCCGACAGGTACAGGGCGCGGGCGCCGAGGGGGTTCATCGGTCCACCCTGCATGGCGTGGACGTGAGGCCAGCGCCTGATCATCTCGGCCGGCGGGTTCCAGGCTGGCCACTCGGCCTTTCGGTCGATCCGGGCTGCGCCGGTCCAGCCATAGGCCTCGTCGCCCACCGAGACGCCGTAGCGCATCGCCCGGCCGTTCGGCAGGACGAGGTAGAGCTGCCGCTCCTTGGTCTCGACCACGATCGTGCCGGGCGGCTCCCGGGTCGGGTCGGCGATCTCGTAGCGGGCGAAGTGGGGATCGAACTCCGCCTCCGGGACGAGGGCCATGTATTCCGCGTCGCGCGCAGACAGAGTCGGGTCGGGCACGCCCTTGAAGGTACAGCCTGCCAGCAGCAGGGCTGAGCCGATGACCGATAGGATGCGCATGTTCCTGCCCCGACGATCTTCGCGGCATTGGACGGACCGCACGACGCGTGATGGTGCGGAGCTGTCCCGCGGACGAATCGCTCGACCATAAAGGGCCAACGGCACCCCGCCGTAGTCCGCGCGTTGGGCTCGTGGCACATTGCCGGCTCCTGTTGCAGGTGCGCGACAGGCGAGCATCCGGGAGCGACCCTCGTGACCACCCTCTACGTGAGCCATCCCGCCAGCTTCGATCACGAGGTCCCGGAGGGACATCCGGAGCGGCCGGCCCGGATGCGCGCGGTGGAGCGGGCCCTGGAGGATGAGCGCTTCGCCGGTCTCGTGCGGGCCTCGGCGCCCAGGGCCGAGATCGAGGCCGTCACGCTCGCCCATCCGCGCGAGTACGTGGACGCCCTGGTGGCGGCGGTGCCAGAGCACGGCATGGTCGGCATCGATTCCGACACGATCCTGTCGGCGGGAAGCCTGGAGGCGACGCTGCGGGCCGTGGGTGGCGGGATGCACGCCGTCGACGCCGTCGTCGGCGGCGAGTGCCGCACCGCCTTCGTGGCCATGCGCCCGCCGGGCCACCATGCCGAGCGGACCCGGGCGATGGGATTCTGCCTGTTCAACCACGCCGCCATCGCGGCCCGCCATGCCCAGAAGAAGCACGGCGCCGAGCGGGTGGCCTTGGTGGACTGGGACGTGCACCACGGCAACGGCAGCCAGGACATCTTCTGGGACGACGGTTCGGTGCTCTACTGTTCCACGCACCAGATGCCGCTCTACCCGGGAACCGGCGCGGCCTCCGAGCGCGGCGACAAGGATACGATCGTCAATGTGCCACTCCGGCCCAACGACGATGGCGAAGTGTTCCGGGAAGCGTTCGAGACCGGCATCCTGTCACGGCTGGAAGCCTTCCGGCCGGATGTGATCGTGATCTCGGCGGGCTTCGATGCGCACCGCCTCGATCCCCTGGCCAATCTCCGTCTGGAGGCGGAGGATTTCGGCTGGGCGACGCGCCGGCTGATGGACGTGGCCGAGCGTTGCGCGGGGGGGCGGATCGTCTCGATCCTCGAGGGCGGCTACAGTCTCGAAGGCCTCGGAAAGTCGGTGGCCGCCCATGTCGACGCGCTGATGGGACGCTGACGGCTGCGCCGTTACAGCCGCCCGCCGAAACGCCATGATCGGCCGCCGGGAGGGGACGCCGCCATGCCGCATGCGAATCGACCGATGCCATCCGCCCGAGAGCGCGTCCCAGCCGCCCGCGCCGCCCGTCGGGACGTCGGCCGGTGACGATTGCGGGCTTCCTGACCTATGCGCTGGCCCTCGGCGTCGCCGCCGCCGTGCCCGGACCCGGCGTCGTCGCGCTCGTCGCCCGTGCCCTGGGCTCAGGATTCGGCGCCGCGATGGCGTTCTCGGGGGGCTGATCCTCGGCGATCTGGCCTATCTGGCCGCCGCAACCTTCGGGCTGACCCTGATCGCGGAGGCGCTCGGGACGGTGTTCGTCCTCGTCCGCTATGGCGCCGGCCTCTATCTCGCCTATCTGGCGTACCGGCTCTGGCGGGCGGCCGATAGCGCGGGGCAGGTCGGGGCGGAGGCCCGCGACCGGCCGCTTTCGAGCTTCGTCGCCGGGCTGACCATCACCCTGGGCAACCCCAAGACGATCGTCTTCTACCTCGCGATCCTGCCCACGCTGGTCGATCTGCGCAGCGTGACGGGCGCCGATTTCGTCACCCTGGTCGCCGTCACGGCCGCGACCCTGCTGATCGTGATGACCCCCTACGCGGCCCTCGCGTCGCGGGCACGGGATTCCCTGCGCCGGCCCGGCTTCCGGGCACGGCTGAACCGGAGTGCGGCGGCCATCATGGCCGGCGCGGCGGTCTGGACCGTCCTGCGCCGGGCCTGACCGGACGCCTCAGCCCTCCAGGGGCTCGTCGCCCAGGAGTTCGATGCCGAACCCCGAGAGGCCGACATAGGACCGCGACGAGGTCGCGAGGTTGCGGATCGAGACCACCCCGAGATCGCGCAGGATCTGGGCGCCGAGCCCGATCTCGCGCCATTGCCGCGCCCGCAGGGCTTCCGTGCCCTCCTCGGTGACGCTCTTCACCGGCACGCCCGCGGTACCGTCTCGGAGATAGACAAGCACGCCGCGCCCGACGGCCGCGAAGCGCTTCAGGACGGCATCGATCTGCCGGCCGCCGCCGATCACGTCGGCGGCGACGTTGGAACGGTGCAGGCGCACCAGAACGTCCCGGCCGTCGCCGATCTCGCCCATCACGAAGGCGAATTGCTGGATCGACTCGAAGGGCGTCGAGAACACGTAGGCGTTCACGTCCCCGTGGTTCGAGCGGACCGTGAAATGGCCGACCCGCTCCACCAGCCGGTCGCGCGCCTGCCGGTAGGCGATGAGGTCGGCCACAGAGACCTGCTTGAGACCATGCGTCTCGGCGAAGGCCTCGATCTGCGGCCCCTTCATTACGGTGCCGTCGTCGTTGGCGAGTTCGCAGATCACGCCGACCGGCGGCAGCTCAGCGAGCTTGCACAGGTCGACCGCGGCCTCGGTATGGCCCGAGCGCATCAGCACGCCGCCGTCTCGGGCGATCAGCGGGAAGACGTGGCCGGGCCGCACGAAATCGCCCGCCCCCATGTTGCCGTTGGCCAGCGCCCGCACCGTGTTGCAGCGCTGCTCCGCGGAGATGCCGGTCGTCAGGCCGTGCTTCACGTCCACCGTGACGGTGAAGGCCGTGCCGAGCGGCGCGTCGTTCGAGGCGACCATCGGGGCGAGGTGCAGGCGCCGCGCCTCGCTCTGGGTGATCGGCGCGCAGACGATGCCSSAGGTGTTGCGGATGATGAASGCCATCTTCTCCGGCGTGCAGAGGGAGGCGGCGACGACGAGGTCGCCCTCGTTCTCTCGGTCGTCGTCGTCGGTGACGACCACGATCTCGCCGCGGGCGAAGGCCGCGATGGCCTCGGTGACGGTGCAGTGGGGCACGGGCATTCTCGGGTCGTTGGGGCGAGGACCGGGGTCAGGGCTGCTGCCCGACCTGCCCTCGATGGCGCAGATAGTGATCGGCGAGCACGCAGGCCATCATGGCCTCCGCCACCGGTACGGCGCGGATGCCGACGCAGGGGTCATGACGGCCCTTGGTGACGAGGTCGACATCCGTGCCGTCGCGGGTGACCGAGCGGCGGGGCGTCAGGATCGAGGAGGTCGGCTTCACGGCGAAGCGCACCACCACCGGCTCTCCGTTGGAGATGCCGCCAAGGATCCCGCCCGCGTGGTTGGCGAGAAAGCGCGGACGGCCGCCGTTGCCCGCGCGCATCTCATCGGCATTGTCCTCTCCCCGTAGGGCCGCAGCCGCGAAGCCGTCGCCGATCTCGACGCCCTTCACGGCGTTGATCGACATCATCGCGGCGGCGAGATCGGCGTCGAGCTTGCCGTAGACCGGCGCGCCCAGGCCCGGGGGCACGCCCTCGGCCACCACCTCGATGACGGCGCCCACCGACGAGCCGTCCTTCCGGATCGCGTCGAGATAGGTCTCGTAGAAGGCTGCCGTCTCCGCGTCGGGGCAGAAGAACGGGTTGTTGCCGACCTCAGCCCAGTCCCAGCGCGACCGGTCGATGGCGTGCGGCCCCATCTGGACGAGGGCGGCCCGTATGGTGACGCCCGGCACGACCTTGCGCGCCACGGCGCCGGCCGCGACCCGCGCCGCCGTCTCGCGCGCGGAGGAGCGGCCGCCGCCGCGATAATCGCGGAGGCCGTACTTGGCGTCGTAGGTGTAGTCGGCGTGGCCCGGCCGGTAGCTGTCGCGGATCTCGGAATAGTCCTTGGAGCGCTGATCGGTGTTCTCGATCACCAGCGCGATCGGCGTGCCGGTGGTGAGCTGGCGGCCCTCCGTCCGGTCATCGGAGAACACGCCCGACAGGATCTTCACCTGATCGGGCTCGCGGCGCTGCGTCGTGAACCGCGACTGGCCCGGCTTCCGACGGTCGAGCTCGGCCTGGATCTCCTCGGCTTCGAGCGGCAGGCCGGGGGGACAGCCGTCGACGACGCAGCCGAGCGCGACTCCGTGGCTCTCGCCGAAGGTCGTGACGCGGAACAGATGGCCGAAGGTGTTGTGCGACATGGCGCGGCTGCCTTAGCGCGGGAGCGCCGGGGGCACAAACACCGACGGCCGGACGGACGCAACGCAGCGGCCTGCGTCCCTGTGGGCGTGCGCTAAGAAGGAGCGAGGTCGAGGCCGCCCCGCGCCTTCAGCGCGCGATACGCTGCGACAGCCGTGGCGAGATCCCGGTGCAGTCGGCGCTCATCGCCGAGACCGTCGAGATCGTAGGTCAGGCCGAGGATATGAGCGGCCTCGTAACCCTCCGGCAGCTCGCCCGCGCTCCCTAGGGTGATCGATGCGTTCGGGAGCCTCTCGGCGAAATCGGCCAGCCGGGCGCGGAGGCGGGCGCCGCTGACCTGCAGATGGGCGCCCGCCGCCGTACCGTGCTCCCGGATCGCAGCAACGGTGCCCTGCGCCAGCGACAGGTGCACCATCTCCCGGTGCGCCGCGAACAGGTAGACGAGATAGTAGCCCCGGGTGGCGCTGGTGGTGATCGCGGGATCGAACATCGCGAGCCACGGCACGGCAGCCCAGTGGCTCCCACGCCCCGGGCTGCCCTTCACCAGGAACGGCCCGTCGATCGGTGCCAGGGCGGCGCGCAGCTCCTCCGGCGCGCCTTTGCGGATCACGGCGGCCAGCGGGTGTCCGGCCGGCGGATCGAGGCGGGCGAGCGGATATTCCTCGACGATTCGCCGCAAGGCGTAGCCGAGGCTCACGGCCGCGCCAGGACCCCGCCGGTGATCGCTTCGCGCACACCCGTCGTCGACGGCAAGGTGATCGGCAGGCCCTTGAGCGAGCGCACGGCGAGATACGCGAAGGCCTGCGCCTCCAGGTAGGCGGAGGACCAGCCGATGGCGTCCGCGGTCGTGATCTCGGCGCGCAGGTGGTAGTTCAGCAGACGTACCAGCTCGCCGTTGCGGGCGCCGCCGCCAGCAACGATCCAGCGGGTCGGAATCTCGGGGGCGTGGTCGAGGGCGCGGGCCACGGCGCGCGCCGTGAAGGCCGTCAACGTCGCGGCGCCGTCCTCCGTGGAGAGCTGGCCGGCGAGCTTGTGGGAGAACCAGTTCCGGTCGAGCGATTTCGGCGGCCGGCGGAAAAAGAACGGATGGGTCAGCAGCCAAGCGAGCAGCTGCTCGTCCGGCCGGCCCCGGGCCGCGGTCCGACCGCCGTCGTCGAGGTTCTTGCCCTCGCGCTCCTGCATCCACTCATCGATCAGGGCGTTGCCGGGACCGGTGTCGAAGGCGATGACGCCGCCCTTCGAGTCGATCAGGGTCGCGTTGGCCACGCCGCCGATATTCAGGATGCCGAAGGGTCCGTCGAAGCCCGACGCTTCGGCCAGCGCCTTGTGGAAGACCGGCACCAGCGGCGCCCCCTGCCCACCCGCTTCGATATCGGCGCGGCGCAGGTCCGAGACGACCGGGATGCCGAGCCGGCTCGCCAGCGCCTGCCCGTCGCCGATCTGGATCGAGATCCGCTGGTCCGGCCGATGGATCACGGTCTGTCCGTGGAAGCCGATGACGTCGATTTCGGATGCAACGAGGCCGTGCTCATCCAGGAAACGCTCCACGGCCTCGGCATGGGCGAGCGTAACGAAGACCTCGGACTCCGGCAGACGCCCCGGCCTGTCGCCGGGATGCGTGACGGATTCGGCGTCCTTGGTGGCCGCGCGCAGCAGCGCCTTCTCGTCGTCCGAATAGCCGCGGTAGCCGGTGGGACCCAGCGGCTCCAGGAAGTTGTTGTGGCCCTTGACCACGTGGACCCGCTCGCCATCGGTCTCGATCAGCGCGATGTCGACGCCGTCCAGCGAGGTGCCGCTCATCAGTCCGATCGCGCGCATCATCGCCATGCCGCCCTGCCCCGTGCCTTTCGGCCAACGCCCTGCTAAGAGCGCGCCGTATCCTGAACCCAGCGCGAGCTAGCATGCGGGGCCTCGGCCTGTCGCGCCAGCGCGCGACCCGAGATGGCATCCATGACCGCCGAGAGCTTCGCGCCGAAATCCGACTTCCTGCGGATCCTGACCGAGCGCGGCTATATCCACCAGACCTCGGACCTCGCCGGAATCGATGCCGCGGCGCTGGAAGGGCGTCTGACGACCTACGTCGGCTACGACTGCACGGCGCCGTCGCTGCATGTCGGGCACCTCCTGTCGATCATGATGCTGCACTGGCTGCAGGCCACCGGGGCTAAGCCCATCGCCCTGATGGGCGGCGGCACCACCCGGGTCGGCGACCCGTCCGGCCGCGACGAAACGCGAAAGATCCTCACCGTCGAGCAGATCGACGCCAACAAGGCCGAGATCCGCAAGACCTTCGACCGGTTCCTCCGCTTCGGCGAAGCGGCCGGCGATGCCGTGATGGTCGACAATGCCGAGTGGCTGACCAAGCTCAACTACATCGAGATGCTGCGCGATGTCGGCCGGCATTTCTCGGTGAACCGCATGCTGTCGATGGACAGCGTGCGCCTACGCCTGGAGCGCGACCAGGAACTCTCGTTCCTGGAATTCAACTACATGATCCTCCAGTCCTATGACTTCGTGGAGCTGAACCGCCGCTACGGCTGCGTCATGCAGATGGGCGGGTCGGACCAGTGGGGGAACATCGTCAACGGCATCGACCTCGGACGCCGCATGGGCGCGCCGCAGCTTTACGCTCTCACCTGCCCGCTGCTGACCACGTCGTCGGGCGCCAAGATGGGCAAGACCGCGGCCGGCGCGGTCTGGCTCAATCCGGAGATGCTGAAGCCGTACGATTACTGGCAGTTCTGGCGGAACACCGAGGATGCGGACGTCGCCCGCTTCCTGAAGCTGTTCACCCTGCTTCCCATGGCGGAGATCGCGCGTCTGGCGGCCCTCGCCGGTTCCGAGATCAACGCGGCCAAGACGGTGCTGGCCACGGAAGCCACGGCGCTGATGCATGGCCGCGAGGCCGCGGAGGCCGCCGCCGAGACCGCGCGCAAGACCTTCGTGGAGGGCACGCTGGCCGCCGACCTCCCGAGCGTCACGGTGTCCGCGGCGACCTTGGAGGCTGGGCTCGGCGTGCTCACGGCCTTCGGGCCGGATGTGGCCAAGCTCGTGCCCTCGACCAGCGAGGCGCGGCGGCAGATCAAGAGCGGAGGTCTGCGCGTGAACGACGTGCCGGTCGCCGACGAGAAGGCGACGCTTGGCCCTGATGACGTCACTCCGGAGGGCGTCATCAAGCTGTCCTTCGGCAAGAAGCGGCACGTGCTTCTCCGCCCCGAATGAGCGTCGCATTAGCAGAGGACGCGAACGCGGCGGCCGCATGACGACCGCCCGCATCCTCGTGATCGATGACGAGCCGCCGATCCGTCGCCTGCTTCGGACCGGTCTCGGGACGCAGGACTACGCCGTGGTCGAGGCGGCCGACGCTGCCGCCGCGCTGGCCGCTCTGGAGGCCGGCGGCGTGGACCTCGCGATCCTCGACCTCGGCCTGCCCGACATGTCCGGCCACGCCCTCCTCGCGTCGATCCGGGAGCGCTGGCCCGATCTGCCGGTCGTGATCCTGTCCAGCCGCGACGACGAGCGCGGCAAGGTCGAGGCCCTCGATCTGGGCGCGGACGACTACGTCACCAAGCCCTTCGGCATGAACGAGCTTCTCGCGCGCATCCGGACGGCCCTGCGCCATCGCCTGGCCATGCAGGGGGAGCGGCCGGTCTTCCGGGTGGACGACCTCTCGGTCGACCTCGTCCGCCGCATCGTGCGGGTCGGCGAACGCGAGGTGAAGCTGTCGCCGCGGGAATACGAGTTCCTGCGCGCGCTGGTGCAGCATGCCGGCAAGGTGCTGACCCACGCGCAGCTCATGCGCCACGCCCCGTCCTCGTCCGATCCGCAATATCTGCGCGTCTACGTGCGCCAGCTGCGCCAGAAGCTCGAGCCGGATCCGGAGCGTCCGCGCTATCTCCTCACCGAGACCGGTGTCGGCTACAGGCTGCGCGCGCCGGACTGAGACGGGCGCGCCGCATCACGGCTCCAGGCCCTCGGCGGCGCGGCGCGCCGCCCGTAGCTTCTCGACCCGCGCCACGGAGAAGACCGAGGCCTCGTAGAGGAGCAGCATCGGGATCGCGAGGGAGAGCTGGGAGATCACGTCGGGCGGCGTCAGGACCGCGGCTGCCACGAAGACCAGCACGATCGCGTAGCGCCGCTTCTCCCGCAGGAAGGCCGCGTCGATGATCCCGATCTGTCCCAGCAGCGTCAGGATCACCGGCAGCTGGAACGCGATCCCGAACGCGAAGATCAGCGTCATGATCAGCGACAGGTACTCATCGACCTTCGGCAGCAGCTTGATCGTCGGCTCACCGGCCACGCCCACCTGCTGGAGCGATACCGAGAACTTGATCAGCAGTGGCATCGCCAGGAAGAAGACAACCAGCGCGCCCAGGAGGAAGAAGATCGGCGTGGCTACAAGGTAGGGCAGGAACGCCTTGCGCTCGTTGCGGTAGAGTCCGGGCGCCACGAAGGCGTAGATCTGCGTCGCGATCACCGGGAAGGCCAGGAAGGCCGCGCCGAAGACGCTCAGTTTGATGTTGGTGAAGACCTGCTCGAGAAAGTGCGTGGCAATCAACTCGGCGTTCTGCGCACCCACGATCGAGACGTATGGGTAGACCAGAACGTTGTAGATGTCGCGCGAGAAAAAGAAGCAGGCGAAGAACATCAGCACGAAGGCGATGAGCGACTTGATCAGTCGCGCCCGCAATTCAACCAGATGTTCGAGCAACGGTGCCCGGGAGGCTTCGATCTCAGCCTCGTCCGTGTCGGTGATCATCGGACAGCGGCGCCGTTCTTCGGGTCGACGGAAGCGTCATGTGCGGCGGGCGGTTCGGGCGCGGGGCCGAACGGATCGTCCACCGATCCGGGTACGGGAAGGGGCGCCTCCGGCGCGCCAGCCTGGGCGACGGGATGGGGCGCGGACTCCGGCACGGCCGCCGGGATGTGCGCCGGCGGTGGAGCATCGTGAACCGAAGGCGCAGCCGCCTCAGCCGGCGTCGCGGCCTCCTGCTCGGCCTTCAACTGTGCCGTCGCATCAGCCAGGGATCGGGTCTTCGCTCCAGGCAGCTCAGGCCCGAGCTTCTCCGGACCCACCTTGGCCCGTCCCTCGACGGCGCCCTTCAGCTCATCGCGGATGGTCTGCACAGGATTGAAGGTCGAGCCCGCCGTGCGGACCGTGTTGCGGATCCCGTCGACCTCGCGCCGGACATCGTCGAGTTCCGCCTCACGGATCGCCTCGTTGAACTGCATCTGAAACTCGCCGGCCATGCGACGCAGTTTCGACGTGATCTGCCCGACGGTGCGCAGCGCCTTCGGCAGATCCTTCGGTCCGATGACGATGAGGGCGACGCCGCCGATCAGCATCACCTCGCCCCAGCTCATATCCAGCATGTCGTCGACGGTCCTGCTGCCTCGAGGCCCAGCGCGATGGCCGGACCCCGTCAGGCTCTACACGATGGCGTGCGCCCTGACGGTCCTTGCGTCCGGTGCGCCGTCAGACCGGCTTGCGTTCGCCGCCGGGCAGATGGCTCGCCGGAATCGCCGTGCCGGGGCTGGTCTCGGTGGCGTGCGGGATGGTCCGGACCGGCTCGGCCGGCGGCGCCGCGTTCTGGCTGACTGGCGGGGACTCGTCCTCGGCCATGCCCTTCTTGAAAGCTTTGATGCCCTTCGCGACGTCGCCCATCAGGTCCGAGACCTTGCCGCGTCCGAAGAGCAGCATCACGATGACCGCGACGATGACCCAGTGCCAGATACTCATGCTGCCCATGGCAACCTCCTGCGGGCGCCCCGATGAAGCGGGAGCGTGACGCCACGTCCGGTTGAGGATTTCGGGGCGAACCTAGGGATCGCGCAGCCCGAACACAAGCAGAGCCGATGCCACGGCCGGTGGAAGGCGGTGGGTCAGGCGGCGGCGAGGGCGGCGGCGAACCGTGCCCGTGCCTCCGGGACATCGAGCCCGTCGCCCGCCGGATCGAGGCGCGCCAGCGCGGCCACGGCCCGCCGTGCGGCCGCACCGGCGAGTTCGGGCGCCGCCTCCGCCACGGCGCGCATCTCGTCCATCGCGCCGTTGCAGTGCAGGCCGATATCGATCCCGGCGGCGAAGGCGCGCTCCGTCCGGTCCCTGAACGTGCCCGTCAGGGCGTGCATCGAGAGGTCGTCGGTCATCAACAGGCCGTCGAAGCCGATCGCGCCGCGGATGATGTCGCGGATGACGGCGGTGGATTGCGTGGCCGGCCTCTCGGGGTCGATGGCGGTGAAGACCACGTGCGCGCTCATGGCCATGGGCAGATCGGCCAGCGCCCGGAACGTTCGGAAATCCTGCGCCGCGAGGTCTTCGCGCGTCGCTTCCACGACGGGCAGGCCGTGGTGGCTGTCGCAGGCGGCACGCCCGTGACCGGGAATGTGCTTCATCACCGGCAGGACGCCGCCGGCCATCAGGCCTTCGGCCACGGCGCGGCCGATCTCGGCCACGGCATCCGCACTGGTCCCGTAGGCCCGGTCTCCGATGATGTCATGCGAGCCGGGCGCGGGGACGTCGAGAACCGGAGCGCAATCGACGTTGATCCCGACTTCGGCGAGGTCGTGTGCCATCAGGCGTGCGCCGAGACGGGCAATCGTCGTGGCGCTGCCGTTGAGGCGGCCGTAGCGGCCCCCGGCCGGGTAGGCCGGCCAGTGCGGCGGACCCATCCGCTGGACGCGACCGCCCTCCTGGTCGATCAGGATCGGCGCCTTGTCGGAACCGAGGCACGCACGCAGATCGCCCGTCAGAGCCCTGACTGCATCGGGGGCCCCGATGTTGCGCTTGAACAGGATGAAGCCCCAAGGTCGCAGATCCCGGAAGAAGGCCTTCTCCTCCGCGGAGAGCGACGTTCCGGCGCAGCCGAGGATCAGGGCACGGGAGGTCATCAGGAGCTACTCGGGACCTGTTCGGTGGCGGCACGAAGAYGGCGACAGTGCCGCGGGACACGTGAATCGGTGCCGGCAGACTCGGGCGGGAACGGGGAGCCGGCAAGACCAAACCGCGGCTCCGGGTCGCTGCGGGGCGGAACGTGCCGCCCCTGTTGCCGTCAGGACTCGGTCGGACGGTGACCGGCGCGGCACTCCGTGAGGGCGTCAGTTCTTGGCCACGAAACACTGGCCGCCCGCGCCCTGCAGGGCGCTGCACAGACCCGAGGCCTCGGCTTTCTCCAACGGGCCGACCCGGACGCGGAAGATCGTCTTGCCGTTGACCTCGGCCTGCCGGATCAGCTCCGGCTTGCCGGCGAGCTGCGTGTACTTGGCCTGCATCTGCCGCAATGCGGCCTTTGCCTCGGCGGCGGAGCCGCGCACGCCGAGCTGGACTGAGAAGCCGCCCACAGGGCCTGACTTCAGGGCGGTATCGTCCGCGGTCGACGTGCTGGCTGTCGTGTCGGGCGCGGTTGCCGGCGTAACGGCGGCGATCCGCTGGGCGGCCTTCGGCGGCTTCGCGGCCACCGGTTTGGGCGCCGACGGCTCGACCGCAACATCCGGCTGGGCCTCGACGGGCATGGCTGTCGCGACCGGCATGGATGCGGCCGCCTGACGGACCGGCTTCGCCTTGGAGGGCGCCGGCGGAGCCGGCTCGTCGCCGGGGAGGACCATTGTGGGGATCGGTGCCGGACCGGCCTCGACCGGCGTCTCCCGCGCGGGCGCCGCCGGGGGGGCCTCGGGCTTCACCGCCACGGTCCGAACGCGACGGGGCTCCCCGAACGCCTCGAACGGCCCGTTGCCCGGCGTCGTGCCGCCCTGGGCGCCGGACGGCTGCGACGGGCCTTGTGCCGCGCGGGCGGCCTCGGCCACGTCGAGGGGCTGCTCCTCGCGGTTGACGATCTTGATCTGGCCGTCCTTCTTGCCCTTCGGATCGTAGATCTGGCGGTTCTGATCCGGGATCTCGACACCGTCGGCAACCTTCGGGGCGACCTTGAGGGGCGTCGAATCGGCCTGCACGACGGGGACACCGCCGTGGCCGGCATTGCTCATGCCCTTGTAGGTCAGCGCGCCCGTGACGGCGACCGCCACGACCGCAATCCCGGCACCGACCGAGAGCAGACGCCGCCGCGGATTCGCGCGGCGCAGCGAGGGACCGTCCGGGTAGGACTCATCGACGCCGTCCTGCACGGCATCGGCATTCGCGGTGTACGCGTTGGCCTCATGGTGCGTGTCCTGCTCCACCGAGGCGAGGTATTGGTCGAACGCGTCGGCCGGCGTCGCCTTCGCGGCTTCCGGCGCGAAGCTCGGCTCGACCCGTGCATTCCAGCCGGATTGGGCCTGGGCGGCGGGGGTGGCCCGAATCTCGTCGCGCGCGGCCAGCAGGGCGCGGAACGGGTCGTCCTGACCGACGATGCGGGCGAGTTCCGCGAGCGGATCTGCCTTACCCGGTCCCTGCGGCGCCTGTGCCTTCTCGTGACGCAAATCGCGCGCGAG
The DNA here is from genome assembly GCF_056403155.1 of Methylobacterium sp. P3_A11. Classification (NCBI taxonomy): domain Bacteria; kingdom Pseudomonadati; phylum Pseudomonadota; class Alphaproteobacteria; order Hyphomicrobiales; family Methylobacteriaceae; genus Methylobacterium; species Methylobacterium sp. P3_A11. Next base: position 43,741 of record NZ_JBFUGA010000015.1, on the reverse strand, counting down.
GGCGTCCAGATCGACCTGAGCGCGCGAAGCGTTCGTCATGGCAGCATCCTCACATCAACGCCGGCGACCGGCCCGATGCGTCCGGGCCTATCGCATCTCGTCCGGCGCGGTCACACCGAGAATCGCAAGGCCGGCGGCAAGCGTGCTCCGCAGAGCCTCGATGAGCGCCAGCCGCGCCCAGGTCGACTTTCGGTCGGTTGCATTAACAAACCGTAATTGCGGCAAGTCTTTGCCCTTGTTCCAGAAACTATGCAACGCCGACGCCAGTTCATAGAGATGGAACGCGATCCGGTGCGGCTCGTGCGCGAGGGCCGCGGACTCGAGGACCCGCGGGTATTGCGCGATCAGCCGCATCATCTCGATCTCGCCCGGATCGCTGAGAACGCCGAGGTCCGCCTCGTCCAGCAGCGCCGCTGCCGACAGGTCGGCATCCGGGAACGCCTCGCGCGCCTGCCGCTGCACCGAGCGGACGCGGGCGTGGGCGTACTGGACGTAGAAGACCGGGTTGTCCTTCGACTGCTCCACCACCTTGGCGAGGTCGAAATCCAGCGTCGCGTCGTTCTTGCGGAACAGCATCATGAACCGGATGGCGTCGCGGCCGACCTCGTCGATCACGTCCCGGAGGGTCACGAACTCGCCGGCCCGCTTCGACATCTTGACGGGTTCACCTGCGCGCAACAGCCGCACCAGCTGACAGAGCTTGACGTCGAGCGTCGCCTCGCCGGCGCTCACCGCCTTCACGGCGGCCTGCATGCGCTTCACGTAGCCGCCGTGATCGGCTCCGAGGACGTCGATCAGCTCGGTGGCGCCCGCGAGGTATTTTGCCCGATGGTAGGCGATGTCGGAGGCGAAATACGTGTAGGAACCGTCCGATTTCAGCAGCGGCCGGTCACTGTCGTCGCCGAATTCCTTGGTCCGGAACAGCGTCTGCTCGCGATCCTCCCAATCCTCCGGCAACTGCCCCTTGGGCGGCGGCAGGCGACCTTCGTAGACGAGCCCCTTCTCACGCAGCTCTGCGAGCAGCGATTTGACCGCCCCGCTCTCCTGGAGCGTGCGCTCGGAGAAGAACACGTCATGCCGGATCCCGATCGCCTCGAGATCGGCCCGGATCATGCCCATCATCATGCCGAGGGCGGTGTCGCGGACGAGCGGCAGCCAGTCCGCCTCCGGCTGGTCGAGGAGCGCGCGGCCGTGGGCTTCGGCCAGGGCGGCGCCGACCGGCTTCAGATAGTCGCCCGGGTACAGCCCCTCCGCGATGGCGAAGGGCTCACCCAGGGCCTCCCGGTAGCGCTGGAAGGCGGACCGGGCGAGCACGTCGACCTGAACGCCCGCATCGTTGATGTAGTATTCCCGGGTCACCTGCCGTCCGGCGGCGACGAGGAGGTTGCAGAGGGCGTCGCCGAACACGGCGCCGCGGCCGTGGCCGACATGCATCGGTCCGGTCGGGTTCGCCGAGACGTACTCGACGTTGATCGGGCCGCCGGGCAGCCGCGCGCGGCCGAACGTCTCGGGCGAGGCCAGCGCATCGCGCACGACCGCGTGGAAGATGACGGGATCGAGCCGAAGGTTGATGAAGCCGGGCCCGGCGACGCTCGCCTCGACGATCCGCGGGTCATTGCGCAGCTCCGCCGCCAGGGATTCGCCCAGGACCTTCGGGTTCGTCCGCGCTTCCTTGGCCAGAACCAGGGCGGCATTCGTGGCGAGATCGCCATGAGACGCATCGCGCGGGGGTTCGACCACCACGCGGCCGAGGTCGAGGCCTTCCGGCAGCTGGCCGGCGCGGGTCAGCGCTTCCACGGCCTCGCGCACGCGCGCCTCGAACAGGGCGAAGATGTTCATCGGTCTCGGTCTCGCTTGCGCGGGGATCTCGTCGTGTGGCCCGCCCGCGCCGTCTAGCAAGGGGGCGGAGGGGTGTCACGGCACCATGCGGTGCGCCAAGGCCGGGATCGCGCCGTTCCGGGCACCGATCCGGTAACCAAGCCCACCCGGCGCGCGCGTTATCCCGTGCGACGAATACGGATCGCGCACGGCCAGCCTTGTCCTGCCCGAGATGACGCTGTGTCATCACCAGCGATCGTGGCGTCCCGATCGCGGAGTTACTGATGAAGACCTTGACGATTGCAGGTGCGGCGGTGTGCGCCCTGATCCTGGCCTCTCCCGGCGCGGAAGCCGGCGGCTTCCGCGGCGGCGGCTTCCACGGAGGCGGGTTCCACGGCGGTTTCCGTGGGGGCTACGGTTACCGGGGCGGTTTCGCGGGCCGTGGCTATTACGGAGGCGGATACGGCTACCGTCGCGGGTATGGCCGCGCCCTGGGCTACGGGTTGGCCGGTGCGGGGATCGGGCTCGGCCTCGGGTTGGCCGCCGGCAGCCTCTATGGCGGCTACGGGTACGGCGGCGGATACGGCTATGGCGGCTATGGCTACCCGGCCACCTATGGCGGGTACGGCTACGGCTATCCCGCGGCCTACGGCGGCTACGGGTATGGCGGTTGCTACGGCAGCTATACCTGCGGTTGCGGCTGCTGAAGCGCGCGGCGGCCTCGCCGGGTCTCAGGGCTCGGCGAGGGGTAACCCGCGGCTCGGCAATTCCCAGTGGAGGTCAGGAGTCGTGGCGTGATGCTTTCGGTGCGCCAGGACGGCGTAGGTGTCGGTCATGCCGGCGATGTAGTCAGCGACCCGGCGGGCGATCCGCGCCGCCGGGGCACCGTCCAGGCCGACACTCCATTCCTCGGGCATCCGCGACGGGGCCGCCGTGAAGGCGGCGAACAGATCGTGGACGATGGCGTCGGCCTTCCGCCGCACCGCCACGACGCCGGGATGGCGGTACATGCGCTCCCACAGGAAGCGCATGATCTCGGCATCGGCTGCCGCGATCTCCGGTGAGAAGACGATGACGGCCTGATCCGCCCCGCGGATGTCCTCGACACGTCGCGGGCCGAGGGTGGCAATGCGGCGCCCCCCCTCGCGGATCACGTCCTCGACGAACCGCGTGATCACGCGGCGCGCGAGTTCGTGGATCATCCGCGACGGCTCCAAGCCCGGATGGAGACGGTCGATCTCGTCGAGCAGTCCGGCGAGGAAGGGGACGGCGCGCAATTCCTGGATCTCGAACAGGCCGGCTCTCAGGCCGTCGTCGAGATCGTGGGCCGCGTAGGCGATGTCGTCGGCGAGCGAGGCCGCCTGCGCCTCGGGACCCGCCTGGCTCCACAGGTCCAGCGGATTGAGCGCGTCGTATTCCAGGATCGCGGCCGGGATGCCGCGCGCCGCGTAGCGGGGCGTCGGCTGTCCGTCCGCAGTCAGCAACGGACCGTTGTGCTTGACGAGGCCCTCCAGCGTCTCCCAGGCCAAATTCAGCCCGTCGAAGCCCGCGTAGCGCCGCTCCAGCCGCGTGACGATCCGCAGCGCCTGGGCGTTGTGATCGAACCCACCGTAGGCAGCCATGCAGACGTCGAGCGCGTCCTCCCCGGTGTGGCCGAAGCAGGTGTGGCCGAGGTCGTGACTGAGAGCCAGCGCCTCCGCGAGATCCTCGTCGAGCCCCAGGGCACGGGCAATGGCCCGCCCGATCTGGCTGACCTCCAGCGTGTGGGTCAGGCGCGTGCGATAGTGATCGCCCTCGTGATGCACGAAGACCTGTGTCTTGTGCTTCAGCCGCCGGAATGCCGTCGAGTGGATGATCCGGTCCCGGTCGCGCTGGAAGTCGCTGCGGGTCGGCGAGCCGACCTCCGGGATCAGGCGTCCCCGGGTGCGCGCCGGATCGGTGGCGTAAGGCGCACGCCAGCGCTCACCGCTGGATCGCACGGCATCCGCTCGCAAACGCACGCACCCTGCACATGACCACTCTCCAACCGGCGCGTTGCGGCGCGGGCTCGCGCCCCATATCTTGTGGGCCTCGGCGTCCCCGGCAACGGGCGGGGCGCGCCGTCCACCGAATGAATGCGTGGCCATAGACCGATGTCTGAGATCACCCTGACCGCCCGCGCGGCCAAGCGCATCAACGAGATCATGGGTTCGGAGCCGGCCGGCTCGTCGCTGCGGATCAGCGTCAACGGCGGGGGCTGTTCGGGTTTCTCCTACGCGTTCGACATATCCCGAACCCGCGAGGCGCAGGATGTGACGATCGAGCGCGACGGCGCCACGGTGATCGTCGATCCGGTCTCGCTCGAATACATGAGCGGCTCCACCATCGATTTCGTGAACGACCTGATCGGCCAGTCCTTCAAGATCGAAAATCCGCTGGCCACGGCGTCCTGCGGCTGCGGCACCTCCTTCTCGTTGTAGCGCCGACCTGGCGCATCCGCGCCGTTGCCTTCGTACGACACCGATCCCGGCTCGGTCGCCCGATCCGATGCGCGCGATTGCCTCGACCGGCAAAACGCGGCACGGCTAAGCGATCCTCTGATAGCCCCGATCCGGACGCAGCCATGATCCACCCGAAGGCCCGCTTCCGCCTCCGGTCGACCTTGGCGGCGACCGGCGCCCTGGTCCTGCTCGGGCTTGCAGGCGTCCCGGTGCCGGTCTCCGCGCAGGAGGGTGCTGCCGCCGTTCAGGACGTGACGGTGACCGATGTGGTCGTCCCGCTCGGCGGCACGCTGCTCAAGGCCCCCAAGCTGACGGCGAGCGGAACGCGCCTGTCGAAGGAGGATCTGGCGGCGATCCTGCGGCCCGATTCCCCGGTGCCATGGGAACAGCGTCTGGCCAAGCTCGATGCCGGCAGCCTGACGGTCCCGGTCCTGACTTCCGAGAATGCCGGTCCCGGTGACGACCGTCAGACGGTCACCTATCGCGACGTCGTCGCCCGCGACATCAGAGCCGGTCGCGTCGGAGAGCTGACGGCAGCCGGGGCCACGGTCAGTTCCGTTGCCGGCCCGAACCGGGGTTCGGGCACCTACGGGCAGGTGCGCGCCACCGACCTCGATCTCGCGGCACTCAGCCGGCTCTATACGGTCCCCGGTGACGGCAAAGGGCCGATCCAGCGGGTCTACGGGACGATCCAGGTCTCGGACGTCACCTATTCCGACGCCCGGGGAACGACCGTTAAGATCGCACGCCTCGATGGGCGCGACCTCGGCGGCCGGCAGGTACCGGACGGCTGGAGCGGGGCCTTCGCGATCGTAGGCGGCGGTTTCGACGGTTCCAGCGACCGGCGTCCGCTGGCCGGCGCGGCGGCCGACCTGATCGATGCGACGGCCGTCGGCAGCCTGGAGATGCGCGGCCTGAGCGTGAGTGACGCCGATCCCAAGGGACCGGTACTGTTCGAGATCGGACGCGCCGCCTACACATCCGCGGGACCCGATGCCGGCACCGTTCTCGACGACCTCTCGCTATCGCGCGGCAGCCTGCGCGCCCATGTCGGGCGTCTCGCGCTCCTCGGCACCTCCCTGGCCCCGACCGTCGCGGCGCTGAAGGGAATCGCCGCCGAGCCCGCAACGGGACCGGGCTTCTCCGATGCCGAGATGCGGCGCCTGACACCGAAGCTCGGCAATCTCACCCTGACCGACCTGTCGATGGACCTGCCGTCGGAGCCCGAGGCCGACCATGGGCCGCTCCGCGACGGGCGCAGCCCGGTCCTTGAGCCGGGCCGCGCCGTCACAGGCAAGGCGACCGCTCCCAAGCCGGCCGAGCCGGCAAATCCCCTGGCCGTCACGGTGTCGCCGCAGCCGGGCCGCCGGATCGCCCTGCGGGAGGCGACCCTCGCCTTCGGACCGCCGAGCGACGGCGTTCCCAGCACGAGCCGCTTCAGCCTCTCGGGCCTGAGCCTTCCCGCGAACCTCCTGGCCGGCGCGCCGATCGTCGGCATGCTGCCGGCCTATGGCTACCGGGACCTCGATCTCGACCTCGTGGCCGATGCGACGCTGGACGAGAAGGCGCGCGACCTCGCGTTGCGGGAAGTCACGGTGTCGGGACGCGACATCGGCACCGTCCGCCTGTCCGGCACCCTGGGCGGTATCGGCCCCGAGCTGTTCTCCGGCACCCTTCCGGCCGCCACCATGGTGATGTTCTCGGGCAGCGCCAAGAGCCTCGACGTGACGGTGGAGAATGCCGGCCTGTTCGAGCGCTTCCTGACCGCGCAATCGAAGGATCTCAGCCTCAAGCCGGACGAACTGCGCAAGGAATACGTCACCGCCAGCCTGCTGGGCGTGCCGATCATCCTCGGCAACAGCGCCGCCGCGAAGGGTATCGGCGCCGCCATGGGCCAGTTCGTGATGAAGCCCGGCAAGCTCGTGCTTCACGCCCGGTCGAAGGAGCCGGCCGGCATCGGCTTCATCGACCTCGGCGCTGCGCGCTCGCCGGCGGCCGTGCTCGATCGTCTCGAAGTCGACGCGAAGGCGAACTGAGCCGGCGCGCTCTGCATCACGCACCTCACGACGGCGCGCGCCGACGCCGGCTGCCCCGCGGATGATTCCGAGCTGATCGGTGCCGGGACTGCGTCGTCTCGGTGCGCGATCCAGCATGCCCGAGAACGGCTCGACCTGTTCGTTACCGCCCTGGCGTTGGTCTTGTCGCGGCAGAGTCCCGCTCGGCCCTGTGTCCTTCGCGATAGACATCCGTCGCGTTGGCGCATGCGTTAAGCATGCTTCCAGAGACCTTGCTGAGCAGCGATGGCACGGCGGGGAGTTAACCGCGGCGCTATCCCCACCTGTGTAGGAACGAGCAGGCGTTTATTGGCTCAAGGCCCTCGCGGTATGTTGGAGTTCGGGACGGCGCGCGACCGATTGAGGGCCGTTCTGCACGGGATCTCCACGCGTAACCGTCTGTTCGGTGGTGATCGCCGCGGCGGCGTCGCACTCACCTTCGCGCTCAGTTCCACGGTCCTGCTCGGCCTGGTCGGCGGCGGTATCGACTACGCCCGCATCGCCTCCCGCCGTGCGCAGCTGCAGAACGCCGTAGATGTCGGCGTGCTCTCCGGCGGGAACACCATGAAGCTCGCGGCCTCCAGCATTCCCGCAGTGGAAGGCGTGACCGAGCAGGCGATCCGAAGCAGCGCGCCACCCTCGCCTGACCAGCCCTTCGCGGTGACCGTGCAGGTGGCGAGCGATAAGTCCAGCGTGTCGGCGCGGGTTCAGGATACGGTGAAGCTCGCCTTCGGCCCCTTCGTCGGCATGCGTGCCGCGACTGTGTCGGTGCAGGCCAAGGCCAGCGTCGTCGGCAAGATGCGGCTGTGCATGCTCACCCTCGACCCCGCGGCACCGGGGGCGTTCAACCTGCAGAAGAACGCTCAGGTCACCGCCAACGGCTGCTCACTCTATTCCGATTCGACAAGTCCGATGGGGATGGTGGGCGGCGACAGCTCGATCGCGCGGGCCGATACGATCTGCTCGGCCGGCGGCTATATCGGCGTACGCGCGAACTTCGCGCCTCCGCCGCAGACCGGATGCCCGGTGATCGCGGATCCGCTGAAGGGGCGTGCCAACCCGCCCATCGGAACCTGTACCACCCTGCCTTTCCCGTTCAACTTATTGCCGATCGGCAAAACGGCGACGATCGATAAGGACCTGACGCTGGATCCTGGAACTTATTGTGGCGGGCTGCAGATCAAAAAGAACGCAGTCGTCGTCATGAATCCCGGCATCTACATCTTCAAGGACGGGCCGCTGATCGTGAAGGACAAGGCCACGCTGACGGCGTCCGGCGTGGGTTTCTACTTCAGCGGAGACAAGGGCGGCCTGCTCTTCGACAAGGATACGACGATCAGCCTCACGGCGCCGACGTCGGGAGAGATGGCAGGCCTGCTGATGGCCGAGCAGACGACGGTCTCCAATCCGCTCGATCCGGCGCTGATCGCCAATGCCCTGGATCTTGGCGTGAGCATCCCGCCGACGCCCCTGCCCCTCGGGCAGACGAAGCCGATGCGGACTTACCGGATCATCAGCAACAACGCGCGCACCATGCTCGGCACGATCTACCTGCCTTCGGGCCGGCTCGTCATCGATGCCAATCAGCCCGTGGCCGATCAGTCGGCCTATACTGTCGTGGTGGCTCAGCAGGTGAACCTCTACGAGGGGCCGAACCTGTACCTGAACGCGAATTACGACGCCACGAGCGTCCCGGTGCCCAAAGGCGTTGGGCCGCTGGGCGGCAAGCTGCTGATCACGCAGTAGGACGCTTCAGGTCTCACCCCCTGAAGCGCCGGGACTGAAATCGACACGGGCCGCGTAACACGTCAGACAACCCCGTCTGAGAGCAGGACCCGACGCGCAGTCTCGTACCCGCTGAAGAACGGGGTCGGGTCTAGCGCCTACGGCCGAGAAGGGTCGCAAGCGCCGGCTTGGTCGGAAAACGAAGAGATCAGAGCGCGATGATCCCCGGATACCGTTCGGCGAGGGTCGCCCGGGTCGTCTCGGCCCAGGCGCGGTCGCGGCCTTGGCGCGGGCGGTCGAGGGGGACGTCTGCAATGAGGGTCGCCGGGCGCCGGGAGACGAGCAGCAGCCGGTCCGCGATCCCGATCGCTTCGGCGACGTTGTGGGTCACCATCAGGACGCTCATGCCGGTCTCGTCCACCGTATCCACGACGAGGGCGCGCAGCTCCGCCGCCGCGGCATCGTCGAGGGAAACGAACGGCTCGTCGAGCACCAGGATGCGCGGCCCGTCCGCCAGGGCGCGGGCGAGCGCCACCCGCCGCTGCATGCCCAGCGACAGCGCCTTCGGATAGCTGGACCGCCACGCCGTCAGGCCGAGCCGCGCGAACAATCCGTCGAGGTCGCGCCCGCGCCGCGCCCGGGGCAGACCGAGGCGCACGTTGTGCTCGACGCTGCGCCAGGGCAGCAGCCGCGGCTCCTGAAACACGATGCCGGCTTGGTCCGCACCGGAGACGCGGCCGTCGAACGCGGCGTCCAGCCCGAGCAGGATCCGCAGCGCGGTGGTCTTCCCGGCGCCGGAGGGTCCGATCAGGCAGACGACCTCGCCGCGGGCCACGCCGAAGGCGAGGTCGCGGACGGCCTCGACCGGCTCGGCGCCCCGCGGCCGGTACCATTTCGACGCGATCGCGACCTGGAGGACGGGTTCAGCGCCAGCGGCGGACATGGGCTTCGAGCCGCTGGAGCAGGAGGACGTCGATGCCGATCATCACGGCCATGAACACGAGGCTGTAGCCGATGATGGCCGCCACGTCGGTGCTCTGCACGAAATAGTAGTTGATCGCGAAGCCGACCCCGTCAGGGCGTCCGAGCAGTTCGACCACCAGCACGATCTTCCAGGCGAGGGAGAGACCGGACCGCGCCGCCGTGACCATGTAGGGCTGGAGCTGCGGGATCAGGATATCGCGCGCCCAGCTGCGCCGGTCGAGCCGATAGGCGCGGGCCATCTCGTCGAGCCCGGGATCGAGATTCCGGGCGCCCTCCCGGACGATCACCGCGACGTTCGGGAGCTTGTTGAGGACCACCGCCAGAATGGCTGCGGTCTCGGTCAGCCCGACCCAGACATAGGCCAGGACGGTGATCACCAGGGCCGGGGTGTTGAGCAGGACGAGGAGCGGCGTGTCGAGGGCGAGGTCGGCAGCCTTCGAGCGTCCGAGGGCAACCCCGAGGGCGACGCCGAGGACCATCGCGACCGTGAACGAGATCGCCACCCGCAGGAGCGTCATGCCGATATTGTGGGCGAGGTCGCCGCGCTCGGCTTCCTGAACGACGAAGCGCAGCACGGCCAGCGGGGCCGGCAGCAGGCGCGATCCCGCCTCGACCGCGGCCATCTGCCAGGCGGCGACCAGCACGACCAGGGACGCGATGCGGGTCAACGCGCCCATGCGGTCCCGGCTGCCCGGATCGCCAGGACGGAGGCCCGCCGGGGGGCCGTCTCAACCATTGCGGCCGGTAAAGTAGAGGTCGGGAGGAAGCGCGTCGCCCTTGCCGACAAGGCGCGAGCCACCGAGGCGCGCCATCACGGCGTAGAGCTTCTCGGCATCGGCACGCTCCTCCGCCACCGGACGGCGCGGGATGCCGGCCAGGAAATCGCGCTTGAGCGCCTCGAAGGTCGCATCATCCTCGGCAGCCATCAGCGGCCGCACGATCTGCCACGTGCTCGGATCCGCCGCCAGCATGTCCTTCGCCGCCCGCGAAGCCCGGGCGAAGGCCGCCACGGCGGCGGGCTTCTCCTTCACGGTGGTGTCCTGGAACAGGTAGCCGATCAGGGCCACGTCGCCGGGGACGCCGAGGGCGTGCATGATGTCCTCCGCACCGACCAGCCGGCGGTAGCCCTTGGCTTCCAGGCGGGCGCAGTAGGTCYAATAGGTCAGTGCCGCGTCGAGGGCGCCCTGTTCGAGCTTGAGCGTGATCAGCGGCGGTGCGCCGTAGGCGATCTCGGCGGCGCGTTCGAGGTCGATGCCGGCTGCGTCCTTGGCCTGTGCCCGCAACAGCAGCCAGTTCTTGTCGAGGGGGCCGCCGGCGACGCCGAGGCGCTTGCCGTCGAGATCCTTGAGGCTCTTCACCGCACTCCCGGCGGGCACCATCACGGCACCCTCGGACGTCGAGTACGGGATGAAGCGTACCGCCTGTCCGTCATTGCCGAGTCGGGCGGCCCAGAGCAGGTCCCCGATGATCGTGTCGACCTGATTGCCGATGAAGCTGATACGGGCGGCGTCGTTCCCGGCGAGTTTCACGGCGTCGAGCTGAAAGCCGTTGTCGGTGTCGAGGCCGCGGGCCTTGATCACCGCCGCCTCCCAGGTCGAAGTCCCGAAGGGCAGGCTCCCGAGGCGGATCGTGGGCATGTCCGCGCGCGCCGCGCGCAGGCCGAGGCCGCCGAGCAGGCCACCGGCGAGCATCGCGCGCCGTGACAGCATCACGCCTTCTCCCATCGTATTGCGCAGTCTTCCGCAGCGGCAGATTGGAGTGCGGACCGGGCCGGACGCCATTGGAGAAAGGTCATAGGGCTCACACCGGTTTCCGTCCACCGTGTCACACACGCTTGCGCGCAACCGGAAGCGGCGGCACCCTCTGTCGCGGATATCTTGGGAGACAGGCGATCATGACCGAGCGACGCGAGGCTGCTCTGGACGACGCGACCGTGGAGGCACGACTGAAGGCCGAGCTCCCTACATGGCGTCTCGAGGACGGATGGATCCGCCGTACCTACAAGACGGCCGGCTGGAAGGGTACGCTCATGGTGATCAACGCGGTGGGGCACCTCGCCGAGGCGGCGTGGCACCATCCGGACATCACGGCGTCCTACGCCTGGGTCGAGGTGCGGTTGATGAACCACGCGGCCAAGGGCATCACCGACAAGGATTTCGCCCTCGCCCGGAAGATCGAGGAGGTCGTCGCCTGGCAACCGGCCCTGGAGGGACAGGGCCTCGAAGGCACGCCGACCGATCCGCGCTTCGCCTATATCAAGTACGACAAGTAGCGGTGCCGCGCCGGCTTCACTCCGCCGCCTTCACCCGGCGGCACTCGGTCTTGAGGTAGGCGCTCTTGCCGATCTCGTCGCGTCGCTCGGTGCGGGCGATGATCTCCTGCCAGCCCATCGCGCATCCGAGTTCGTTGGCGACCCGGACCTTGCGCACCTCCATGGCCTGGGCGTCCGTGCAGGCATCCTGGGCAAGACCGTTGGCGCAGACCAGGACGACGGCGATGAAGGCGTTCATGGGCGGGGCGATCCTCGTTCCCGCACCTTACGCGCAAAGCGGCCGCAAGGTTTCGCGGCCGAGGCGCCGCAGGCGTCGGTATCGTCACGGTCGACCCGCCCTGAGGGGGCGGAGGGGCGGGTCGACCGTTTCTCGCAGCGCCCGCGGGCGCTGCGATCGCGTGCGCCGGACGATCAGCCGGCGTGAACCTGGGGCCGACCGCCCGAATCCGGGCGGATCCGGTAGCAGCCGATGTAGAGGGCCGGCAGGAACAGGAGCGTCAGGAATGTCGCCGCCAGGATGCCGCCGATCATCGCGAAGGCCATGGGACCCCAGAATACCTCCCGGGCGATCGGGATCAGGCCCAGGCTCGCCGCCGCTGCGGTCAGGAGGATCGGCCGCATGCGGTGATCCGTCGCTTCGAACACCGCTTCCCACGGTGCCATCCCCTCGGCGCGGAATTCCTCGATCTGGCTGACCAGGATCACCGCGTTGCGGATGATGATGCCGATGAGCGCCAGGATGCCCAGGATGGCGACGAAGCCCATCGGCTTGTCGAACAGCAGCAGCGCCGGAACCACGCCGATCAGGCCGAGGGGCGCGACGGCGAAGACGAGCAGCATCCGTCCGAAGCTCTGAAGCTGCATCATCAGCAACAGCGCCATGGCCAGCAGCATGACCGGGACCACGGCGGCGATCGGACCCTGACCCTTGGCGGATTCCTCGACGGCGCCCCCCGTCTGGAGGGTGTATCCCTCCGGCAGCGCCTTGACGAAGGCGTCGATTCCGGGTTGCAGGGCGGTCACGATGGTGGCGGGCTGGGTCGCGTCGTGGATCGTCGCGCGTACCGTGACAGTGGGCAGGCGGTCGCGGCGCCAGACGATCGGCTGCTCGAGATCGTAGCCGATCCGCGCGAAGGCGAGGACCGGGACCACCGATCCGTTGGCGAGGCCGACCTGCAGGGATTGCAGCGTGTCCAATGAGGATCGCTCGGCCGCGCGGGCTCGGCCGACCACGTTGACGAGGTAGATCGAGTCGCGCACCTGCGTGATCGCCTGCCCGCCCTCGATCCCGTTCAGGATGCCGGCGACGTCCTGGCTGGTGACGCCGAGCTGGCGGGCCTTGTCCTGGAGGATCTCGACCCGCAGGACCTTGCCGGGCTCGTTCCAATCGAAGGTCGGCACGTCGAGGCGCTTGTCGCCGGCCACCACGTTGGCGAGGTCGAGCGAGAGGCGCCGCACGGTTTCCATGTTCGGACCGCTGAGGCGGTACTGAACCGGCCGGCCTACGGGAGGGCCGAGGCTCAAGGGTTGAACCAGCACGTCGGTGCCGACGAAATCCCGCAGGCCGATGGTCTGGAGCCGCGCCATCACGCGGTCGCGGATCTCCAGGGATTTCGTGACGATGACGATCTGTCCGAAGAACGCGTTGGAGAGCTGCTGGTCGAGGGGCAGGTAGAAGCGCACGGCGCCCTGGCCGACATAGGACGACCATCCCGACACGTCCGGATCGTCCTTCAGGTTGGCTTCGAACCGGTCCATCTGCGCCCGGGTCTCGGCGATGGTGGCGTTCTGGGGCAGCGACAGGTCGACCAGCAGTTCCGAGCGGTCCGACGACGGGAAGAACTGCTGCTGCACGTGGCCCATCCCCACGATGGCGACGGCCATCAGTCCCAGGCAGGCCACGACGGTCGTCCAGTGCCAGCGCATGGCGATCTTCAGCGCCATCCGGAACAGGCGCGTGAAGATCCCGCGCTTCTCGGTGTGATGCTTCATGGTCTTCGGCAGGAGGGTGACGCCGACGAGGGGCGCGAACAGCACCGCCACGACCCACGAGACCAGAAGCGCCGCGGCGATCACGACGAACAGCGAGTAGGTGTACTCGCCGGCGCCGGAGCCGTTGAATCCGATCGGCAGGAAGCCCGCCACGGTGACCAGGGTGCCGGTCAGCATGGGGAAGGCCGTCGACGTGTACGCGAAGGTGGCCGCCCTGCGGAGCGTGTCACCCCGCTCCAGGCGGGCCACCATCATCTCGACGGTGATCATGGCGTCGTCGACCAGGAGGCCGAGGGCGATGATCAGGGCGCCGAGGGAGATGCGCTGCAGCGTCACGTCCATGACCTGCATGACAACGAACACGATCGCCAGCACGAGCGGGATCGACACGGAGACCACGAGGCCCGCCCGGACGCCGAGGCTCACGAAGCTCACGGCCAGCACGATGATCACGGCCTCGACCAGCGCTTCGGTGAAGCCGCCGACCGCGTGCTCGACCTGGCGGGGCTGATCCGACACGAGATGGACGCCGACGCCCACCGGCAGCGTCGCCTCGATCCGCCGCATGCGCGCCTTCAGCGCTTCGCCGAAATGCAGCAGGTTGGCGCCCGGCCGCATGGCGATGGCGAGGCCGATCGCCGGCTTGCCGTCCACCCGGAAGAGCGGTGCGGGCGGATCCTCGTAGCCACGGCTGATCTCGGCGATGTCCGCGAGGCGGAAGAATCGGTCGTTCACCCGCAGATTGAAGTCCTGGAGCGAGGCCTCGGACGCGAAGGATCCGCTGACACGCAGGGAGATGCGCTCCGGACCGGCCTGGACGACCCCGGACGCCGAGACCGCGTTCTGCGCCTGCAGCGCCTTGATCAGGGCCTGGAAATCGATCCCGTAACCGGCGAGCTTCCGGGTGGAGAAGTCGAGGTAGATGGTTTCGTTCTGGGTGCCGATCAGCTGGGTCTTGCCGATATCGGGCACCCGTAGCACCTCGGTTCGGACGGCCTCCACGTAGTCGCGCAGTTGCCGATGGGTCAGGCCGTCGGCCGTGAACGCGTAGATGTTGCCGTAGACGTCGCCGAACTCGTCGTTGAAGAACGGACCCTGGACGCCGTCCGGGAACTGCCCCTTGATGTCGCCGAGGCGCTTCCGAACCTGGTAGAAGGCAGGCTGCACCTCGTTCTTCTTCAGGGTGTCGCGAAATTGCACGAACACCGTGGACGAGCCCGGCGTCGTGTAGCTGCGGACGAAGTCGAGGCCGTTGAGCTGCTGAAGCTCCTTCTCGACCCGGTCGGTGACCTGATCGAGGGTATCCTTGATGGTCGCGCCCGGCCACGTCGTCTGCACGACCATGGTCTTGATCGTGAACGGCGGATCCTCCTCGCGGCCGAGGCGGGTGTAGGCCATCACGCCCGCCACCAGCGACACCAGCATCAGGAACCAGACGAACGAGCGATGCTCGAGCGCCCAGTCGGAAAGGTTGAAGTCCTTCACGCGAAAACCCCGTGCGGCCGAGTTAGACGGCGCCGTCGGCGAGGCGCACGGCCTGGCCTTCCTTGAGGGCATGGACACCCGCGACCACGATGCGATCGCCGGCCTTCAGCCCGTCGACGACCGCGACGCGGCCGTCCTCCACGTTGTCCCGCACCGTCGCCACCGTCACGTCGCGGCGGGTGACCGACGTCCCGTTGGCGGAGACGACCCAGACCGAGCGGTGGCCGTCCTGATCGAGGAGCGCCGAGGCGGGCAGGAGAACCTGGGGCGGGACCTTGCGCGTCAGGGACACGTTGATGGTCGCGCCGAGGCGGAAGGCCGGCCCCGGATCGTCCAGGGTGATGCGGATGCGCTTGGACCGTGTCCCCGATTCGGCCAGCGGCGCGATCTCGCGGATGCGTCCGCGCGCCGTGAGGTCCGGCTCGCTCTGCAGCGCGACCGTGAACACCCCGTCCGGCGGAAGTGCGCCGACATGGGCCTCGGGAACGTCGACCACGGCCTCGCGCACGTCAGGCCGCGCTACCGTCACCACGCCCTGGCCGGCGCTCAAGACCTGACCGACCTCGGCGAGGCGCTGGGTCACCACCCCGTCGAACTCGGCCTTCAGCTCCGTGTAGCCCATCTGATCCCGGGCCTTCTGGAGGCTCGCCATAGCTTGATCCACCCGCGCGCGGGCCGTCTCACGCTTGGCGATCGCCTGATCCATGGTCGCCTGGGCGACGCTGTTCCCCGACATCAGGCGGCGGGTCCGCGCTTCCGCGGATTCGGCATTCTCGGCCTGTGCCTTGGCATCGGTGAGATCCGCCTCGGCGCGGGTCAGGTCGAACCGCGTCACGATCGTGTCGAGCGCCGCGAGGCGTTGGCCCCGGGTGACGAGGTCGCCGACTGTTACGTCCCGTTCCACCATGCGGCCGGGAATCTGGAAGCCGAGCTGCGCCTGATAGCGCGGCTCGATCGTGCCCGCGAACGGCCCGAACGTGATGGTGTCGCTCGGTGCGACAACCTGCGTGAGCACGGGTCGCACGGGAGCGGCTGAGGCGGCATCGCCCGCCTCTTCGCCGTGACCGTTGCAGCCGGCCAGCGTGGCGGCGACGAAAACCAGGACGAGGAACGTGCGCGCCTTCACGGACGGCCTCCGATCTCGATAGCGGCGACATTCTGGCCGGGGCGCAGGAATTGAATACCTGCGACGACCACGCGCTCGCCCGGTTCGACGCCGCGCTTCAGCGCGATGATATCCGGCCCGAACCGGTCGATCTCAACGGCGCGCACCGACACGATCCGCCGGTCCGGATCGTAGATCCACACGGATGGCCGCCCGTCGTAGCGGTAGAGCGCCGACCAGGGCAGGATCACCGACTCGTGCGGCGCGAAGCGCCCCCGGCCGATCACGACGGCACCCAGCCCCATGGCGGCCGGCGTCGATCTGAGGCCGATCTTCACCCGCACCGTGCCGCTCGCGGAGTCCACAGTCGGTGAGATCTCGCGCACGGTCCCCACCGCGGTGATCGACGGGTCTGCCTGGAGGGCGACCGCGATGGTGTCGCCGGTTGGCGCCTGGGCCAACAGGGATTCATAGACGTTGAACACCGCGTCGCGGGGGCCGTCCTGAGCGATCACCAGAACCGTCTGGCCCGACTGCACCACCTGGCCGACCTCGAAGCTGCGGCTGGTCACGACCCCGGCCACACCGGCGCGCAGCTCCGTGTAGGAGAACTGCTCCTGCGCCGTCCCGAGGGCGGCCCGAGCCGAGTCGACCGCCGCCTGGGTCGTGCGCAACTCCTGCTCGGCGTTGTCGTAGGTCGAACGGGTGGTGAAACCGCCGGCGAGGAGCTGCTTCTGCCGCTCGAAGGACATCTTGGCCTGCGTCAGCAACGCCTCGGCCGAGTTCAGGGCTGCCCTCGCGTTGTCCAGGTTGGCCTGCTGGGTCAAAGGCTCGAGGACGGCGAGGACCTGATTGGCGGTCACGTGGTCGCCGACCTCGACGCGCCGCTCCGCGACCTTGCCGTTCGTGCGGAACGAGACGTTGACCTGGGCCTGTGCCTGGATGTCCCCGGTGACCACCACGTCGAGCGACTGCGGCGTGCGGCGGGCCTCCACGACGCGCACGCGTGCCACGGCGGGGTCGATCGCGGTTTCCGGCTCGGCCTCGGCGCACCGGATTGACCCGAGTGCGGTTAGGACCAGCAGGAAGGCTGCGCAAGGTACGAAGGTGAAGCGACTCATGCGATCGACCTTATCGGCCGGCCTCGTGCAAATGACGTGGCGCGGTCCTACTCCATCATTTACATACCGTCCAGACGGTTTTTAGTGCAGGTCAGCAATGCAGACGAAGCGACAGCGGCTGGCGGAGCGGCCCGAGATCATCCTCGAAGCGGCCGCCTCCGTTCTCCTCAAGGCGGGCGTGCGGGGGCTGACGATCGACGCGGTCGCCGCAGAGGCTGGCCTGAGTAAGGGCGGCGTGCTGCACCACTACGCTTCGAAGGAGGCGCTGGTGGTGGCCCTCGTGGCTCGAAAACTCGTCGAATTGCGCGAAGAGATCGCCGCCTGCGCGGCCGAGATTCCCCCCGGTCCGTCTCAGCTGGCCCTGGCGATGGTGTCCCACGTTCGTCAGCACTATTGCGACGACGATGAATCGTCGCGCGCTCTGCTCCTGGCCTCGACGGAATCCCCTGAGGCGCAGAAGGGTTTCCAGGCGTTCGTGGCGGAGCAGCTAATCCAGCTCGGGCGGATCGACGGTGCCGGCCCGGGCGAAGGTTCCGTCCTCTTCTTCGCCATCCTGGGCCTGATCATGAGCCGAGCCCTGGGCTTTCACCAGCTCCGCGACGACGCGCTGGCACCGATGCTTGATGCCCTCGACCGCATGGCCGGTCGGGCCGCTGGCTGAAGCGGGACGCTCAGGCCTGGAATGCGAGGACCGCCCGGGTGCCAGGGGATCCGGGGGCGTAGGACAACGCCGAGCGCAGGTTCGACGCCATCGCGCGGACGATCCGCGAGCCGAGGCCTGTGCCGCGGATCTCGCCCTCCCCGGTCCAACCGATGCCGTCATCCTCGACAGCGAGCAGGACGGTGTCCGACGAGTCCTTCTCGACCGCCACGCGGATCTCGCCCGAGGTGCCTAGGGGATAGGCATATTTGTAGGCGTTGGTGACGAGTTCGGTCACGACGACTCCGACCGAGACGGCCTTGTCGGTGGAGAGGCGCACCGGCGCCGCCCTGAGACGGATGGCGTGATCGCGTCCGCTGGCCCGCATGGCCGCCTGCAATTCCTCGACGAGGCTCGACAGGTAGGCGTCCAGCTCGACGGATTCGACGTCGTCCGAGGTGTAGAGTCGCCGATGAATACCCGCGATCGCCGAGATCCGAGCCTGCATCTCGTCGAGGGCCGCCTTGGCGGCCGCATCCGTGACGGCATTGCGCTGCATGTGCGCCAGCGCCGCGACCAGGGCCAGGGAATTGGCTACGCGATGATTGACCTCGCGCAGGAGAAGCTCGGCCCGGTCGCGCGCCTCGCGCATTTCGGCTTCGGCGCGTTCCTTGTCGCGCCTCAGGGATTCCTGTCGGAGCGCGGTGGCGACGGCTTCCCCGAGCAATTCACGGAACTGGCCCTGAACGTCCTTCCAGACGTAGTCGACCGCGCCCGCCTTCAGGGCCGCTACGGCGACGCGGCTATCTTCCGAACCGGTCACGTAGATGACAGGCGGCGCTTGGGGGAGGCCGCGGATTTCCGGAAGTAAGTCGAGGCCGGTCTGGCCGGGCATGTGATGGTCGAGGGCGACGGCGTCGATCCCGCCCTGCGCGAGCCGCGTCAGCCCCGCGGCGCCGTCGGCGCACAGTTCCACCGCATAGCCCCGCGCCTCCAGGGCACGTTTGACCAAGCGGCCGAGGCCGGGATCGTCGTCGATGTAGAGGATGCGCGCCGCCGCAGCGGTACCGTCCCCGCTGGCGCGCGCGGCGTTCATGGGTTCTGCGGAACCTGCATGACGGAGAAGAACAGACCGAGCTGGCGGATCGCGTTGGCGAACCCGTCGTAGCTCACCGGCTTGGTGATGTAGACGTTGGCTCCGAGATCGTAGCAGCGCTGGATCTCGCGGCTGTCGTCCGTGGTGGTCAACACCACGACCGGGGAGCGCCGCGTATGCGGGTTCGCCTTGACCTTCTCGAGAATGTCGAGGCCCGTCATGTCGGGCAGGTTGAGATCGAGGAGGATGAGCAGGTGGCGACGGGCGCTCGCCTCGCCGGAGCCGTCCGGTCCGAGTAGGTATTCGAGCGCCGACGTACCATCCCGAAACGGTACGATGTCGTTGTTGACCCCGGCCCGGCGAATATTGCGCTCGATCAGGCGCGCATGCCCCTCGTCATCCTCGACCATAACGATGCTGACAGGGTGCACGGGTTGCTCCACGCTCATTCGGCGGCCAGGGGTGCCGGTTCCGGGTCGAGCAGAACCGCTGTAACTGGCCCGCGCGGCAACGTCACGTCGAACGTCGTGCCGATGCCGAGTTCCGAACGGATCTCGATTCGGCCGCCGAAGGAACGCACCAAGGCTTTGACGTGGGCGAGGCCGATCCCCTCCCCCGGACAATCCTGTGGCCCCGAGCGTCGGAACAACTCGAAGATCCGCGCATGGTCCCGCGCGGCGACCCCGCGACCGTTGTCAGTGACCGAGAAGCAGATTCCGCGGGTGCCCGCAGACTTGGCGGTGATAGTGATGCGACCCGGCCGGTTCGGATCGAGGTACTTCACCGCGTTGTCCAGGAGATTGCCGAACACTTGCTCGACGGCGAGCCGATCGGCGACGATCGAGGGCAGGCCGGGATCGATCGTGACAGTGGCTCCGGCGGCCTCCGCCTGATGCCTCTGGGCGTCCGCCACACCGCGGAGCAGGGCCGCCATATCGAGGGCCTCGGGGGAGAATTGGCGGCGGCCTTCCCGGGAGAGCTTCAGGATCGCGGCGATCAGCCCTTCCATCCGGTTCACCGCAGCCTTGATGAAGCCGAGAGCCTCGCCGAGATCCGCGTCGAGCCGCGCCGCCTGCGGATGACCGGCGAGGGCGGCGCGAATCTCTTCTCGGGTGGCCTCAAGCTCGCTCGTGAAACCCATGACGTTGACCAGCGGTGCGCGCAGATCGTGGCTGACGATGTAGGCGTAGCGCTGGATCTCTTCGTTGGATTCGCGCAGGTCCGCTTCGGCCTGCCGCTGCTCCGTGATGTCCGTATGGACGCCGACCCACTCGCGGATCGCGCCCCGCGCGTCGAGCACCGGGACCGCGCGAATCGCGAAGTGACGCCACGTCCCGTCCCGCACCCGGACCCGGTGCTCATGAATGTAGGTACGCCGTGCGCGGACGGTGTCGTTCCAAGTGTCGACAGAGGCCTGCACATCGTCCGGGTGAACCGCGTCAGCCCAGCCGTGGCCTTGGTACTCGTCTCGCGTCTGCCCGGTGATCGCGCTCCACCCGGGTTGGTCACCGAGCATCCGACCCTCGGCATCGTTGGTCCAGAGCACCCCGCGCACGGCCTGGATGGCCGCGCGAAACCGGGCTTCGCTCGCCTGGAGATCCCGCTGAACGCTCTGCTGTTCCAGTGACGAGGCCAGCATCGCCAGGAACAGGATGAGGAACGTCGCGCCGGCGACGTAGAGCGCGAGATTTTGCTGGAGCGGCGTGCTGGCGAGCGCATGCGCGGCGTGCGCGGCAGGTTCCTCCGCGGTGATCGTTGCCGCTGCCATGCCGGTGTAGTGCATGCCCGCCACCGCGATGCCCATGATGCAGGCTGCAACGAGCTTCTGCCCGACCGAGTGCTGACGAAGGGAAAGCCATAGGGCCGCGGTCGCCGCGATCACGGCGATCGCCACCGAGAGTGCGACCAGAGCCGGGTCGTAGACGAGGCCACCGGGAATCCGGAGCGCCGCCATGCCGGTGTAGTGCATGGCGGCGACGCCCAACCCCATCATCGTGCCCGCAACGAAGATACCGGTCAGTCCGACATCGGCCCGCGCCACCCACAGGAAGGCGGCCCCGGTGACACCGATGGCGATCGCGAGCGACAGGAGAGTCAGGCCGAGATCGTAGGCGGCGGGCATCCCCATCTCGAAGGCCAGCATGCCGACGAAGTGCATCGACCAGATGCCGCTTCCCATGGCGAGCGCGCCGCCGGCAATCCACGGCCAGCGCGGACCCGAGGCGGGCCGACGGGTGCGCGCGCCGAGGTCCAGCGCCGTGTAGGACGCGAAGATCGCGAGCCCGATCGACAGAGCGACGAGCGCCGGATTATAGCCTGTATGCACCATCGACTTGGATCGACGCGTAATTGACGCAGGGTGCGATGTATCCCGTGTGATTGGCCGGCGCTATCGCAATTCCGGGCCGAACAAGCTCCTCGAATACCGAGGCCCGACGCCCGCCCATAGCGCGCAGAGACGGTGGAGGATGGATCGTGCGCTCCCGGAGCGCCGCCCTCGCGTTGTGCCGGCTGATCCATCGTCGCCGCGGCCCCAGCGCCAGCTTGCGGCAAGCCGTGGCGGCGATCATCCCCCTCGATGTCCGTGCATCGGAGGGTAGCCGGTGCGGTCCGTGTCCGCGGATGGGAAACAGCCAAGCCGTCCGCGCTACCAGGGATTGCCGGGAGCCGAGCGATACGCGCGAGTGGAGACTGCCCCCGCGCCGGCGGACCGTGCAGGAAGATTCGGGTTTGTCACATCCGGACGGTCTCTGCAGCCGAGCGCGCGCGTTGTAGGTTCCGTCGATCGCCCTTCGCGAATGCAGGTTCATGAACGGATACGCTGCGGCACGATTCCCGGACGATTTGCGCGACGCCCTGGCGCGGGCTCTTTACGATCATGAGCAGGGCGCGGGGGACGATGCCCCCGGATGGGACGGCCCGGATCTGGAAGACCGGTGCCCCGGCCTTCGCGAGCGCTACCTGCAATCCGCCGACGCCCTCGCGGCCGGGCCACTCGCCGCGTTGATGGCAGACCGCTCGGTCGACGAGGAGGAATTGCGCGTCCTGCGCCGTCAGCGGATGGCGCCCGAGCGCGAGCGCGAACTCCTGGAGGCCAACAACCGGCTTCTCGCCCGTGCCGAAGCAGCCGAGACAGCACGGGCCGCCGCCGAGGCGGATTACGCCACGTTGCGGCGTGAGCGGGATGTCGCCCGGGAAGCGGAGGCCTTCTGGCAGCAATTCGCCTTCGATGCCGACGATCTGGCGACCCGGCGCCTGATCGAAGCGACGGAAGCCCGGGCAGAAGCCGAGCGGCAGGCAATCCAGGAGAGGTGCCGGAGGGAGCGAGCCGAGGCGGCCCTACGCCTGTTCGCCGACCGGTCCGATGTGATGCCTAAGGAGGGCTGGGCGTCGGAACTGACCAAGGCCAACCGCGACATTCCACTCTGGTGGTTCCACGCGGCGCGCGTGGCGCTCGAACCGCCGAACCTGTCCGGCGGGACCGGAGACGAACAGGCCTAAGCGGCTCAGGCGGCCGCCGGCTGTTTTGCAGTTGCCGGCGGTTCCCTGAACAGGGCCGTGCAGCCAGAGCCGCGGTGCATGCTCAGGATCGAAGCGCGGTCAATCTCCGGATGCGTCTTGAGAACCCTCTGAACGCAGGCCAGGACCCGCTCGTACTGCGCGGCATCGTAATTCGGTTCCAGCGGGCTGACCGCGATGTAGGTCTCGACGACAAGGACCCGCTCGGCACGGTCATGACCGACATCGACGGCAATCCAAGAGGACTTGATCAAACTGGTGCTGGCGAGCATGGGCGTCCCTCGTTCAGCTGTGCATCGTCTATCCCGCGTCCGCGGGCAATTTTGGCGAAATCATGGACCGCGCGCCGGCGAATGCCAAGGGGGCGACCCATGACGGTAACAGGAAGCGTTCGGCGTGTTGAGCGCTGCAGGTTGACAGCTTAGGGTTAGCCCGCGACGCAGCAGGCATGGCCTTCACTCGGCACTCGCGCCGGATAGATGGCATGTGGTATACAAATCGGCGGACTCGTCACCCTGAGTCCGAATGACGGTGTCGCGACACGACGAGACCGCGCGATGGGAGGGAGAGCAGTCATGATCCGTTCGAGGTTGGAAGGCCAGGCTCCCGGCATCGCGTCCCGCGCATCACGGGCTCCGGTACGACCGCGCCGCTAATCCGCGCGGCCTGAGCCGCTGACCAAGCTTCCTAGACCGACTCCAGCTCCGAGACCGATCATGACCAAGGCCCTCGAAGGCGTCCGCATCCTGGACTTCACCCACGTTCAATCCGGCCCGACCTGTACGCAGCTCCTGGCTTGGTTCGGTGCCGACGTCATCAAGGTCGAGCGGCCTGGCGTCGGCGACGCGACACGCCAGCAGTTGCAGGACATTCCGGACGTGGACAGCCTCTATTTCACGATGCTGAACCACAACAAGCGCTCGATCACGCTGGATTCGAAGAACCCAAAGGGCAAGGAGGTTCTCTGGCGGCTGATCAAGGAATGCGATGTCCTCGTCGAGAATTTCGCGCCCGGCGCCCTCGCCCGCATGGGTCTGACCTGGGAGAAGATCCACGAGGCCAACCCGCGGATGATTCTGGCCTCCGTGAAAGGCTTCGGTCCCGGCCGCTACGAGGATTGCAAGGTCTACGAGAACGTCGCGCAGTGCGCCGGCGGCTCCGCTTCGACGACGGGCTTCCGCGACGGCATCCCGATGGTGACGGGTGCGCAGATCGGCGATTCCGGCACGGGCCTGCACCTCGCGCTCGGCATCGTCACGGCCCTCTATCACCGGACCCAGAGCGGCCTCGGTCAGAAGGTCGACTGCGCCATGCAGGACGGCGTTCTCAACCTTTGCCGGGTGAAGCTGCGCGACCAGCAGCGGCTCGAGCACGGGCCGCTCCGGGAATACAGCCAGTTCGGCGAGGGCATCCCGTTCGGCGAGGCGACCCCGCGCGCGGGCAACGATTCCGGTGGCGGGCAGCCGGGCCGCATCCTACGCTGCAAGGGCTGGGAGCAGGATCCGAACGCCTACATCTACGTGATCACCCAGGCCGCCGTCTGGGAGCCGATCTGCGACATCATCGGTGAGCCCGACTGGAAGACCGACCCGAACTACGCCACCCCGAAGGCCCGCCTGCCGCATCTCAACGAGATCTTCACGCGGATCGAGGCCTGGACGATGAAGGTGTCGAAGTTCGAGGTGATGGACACCCTGAACAAGTACGACATCCCCTGCGGCCCGATCCTGTCGATGAAGGAGATCGCCGAGGACGAGTCGCTGCGGAAGACCGGCACCATCGTCGAGGTCGATCACCCGACCCGCGGCAAGTATCTGACCGTCGGCAACCCCATCAAGCTGTCGGCGAGCCCGAGCGAGGTGACGCGGTCGCCCCTGCTCGGGGAGCACACCGAGGAGATCCTGCGCGCCGTGCTGGGATATACGGAGGCCGAGGTCGGCGAGATCTCCGAATCCGGCGCGATCGGCGCGGTCCAGAAGATCGCCGCGGAGTAAGCGACGGGCGGCGATCCCGGGCGACGGACCGGGTCGCCGCCTTCCAATCCCCGATCGTCATCTCTTCGATCCCGCGTCGGGGTCGGACGAAGCCTAGGAGATCGCATGCGCATCGCCTTCATCGGTCAACAGGATTTCGGGAAGGCCGTTCTCGAGGCGTTCCTGGAGCGGGGCGATGAGGTCGCCGGTGTGTTCTGCGCGCCCGAGAAGCCGGGCGCCAAGCCTGACGTCCTCAAGACGGCGGCCGTCGACAAGGGCCTGACGGTGTTCCAATTCCCGAGCCTGAAGAGTCCCGAGGCCGAGGCGGCCATGCGCGGCCTCGAGGCCGAGATCGGCATCATGGCCTACGTCCTGCAATTCGCGCCGCAGAGCTTCGTCAACATCCCAAAGCACGGCACGATCCAGTACCACCCGAGCCTGCTGCCGCGTTATCGCGGCCCGTCGTCGATCAACTGGCCGATCGCCAAGGGCGAGTTGCAGACCGGTCTCACGATCTTCCGCCCCACCGACGGTCTCGATGAGGGGCCGGTCATCCTTCAGAAAACCTGCCCGATCGGCGCGGACGCGACGCTGGGCGAGGTCTACTTCGATTCCCTATTCCCGCTGGGCGTCGAGGCGATGCTGGAAGCGGCCGATCTCGTCGTCGCCGGCCGGCACGTCGAGATCGACCAGGATGAGGATGCTGCCGGCTACGAGGGCTGGTTCCGCGCGGCCGAGGCGGAGATCCGCTGGTCGGCTCATGCCGAGCAGATCTACAACCTGATCCGCGCGGCCAACCCGGCGCCCGGAGCCTGGACGACGCTGGACGGCAAGAAGCTCCAGATCTTCGATTCGACCTTGCATCGGATCCGCCGGCTCGCCGACGTAACGGGCAAGCCCGGCGAAGTGATCGCCGTCGACGAGGCGGGGTTCAGCGTGTGCGCGCAGGGCGGCCGCATCGAGATCCGCAAGGTCAAGGCCGAGGGCGGCAAGAAGGTGTCGGCCGGCGAATTCGCCCGGGACATCGGGCTGGCGGTCGGTCAGGTGCTCGGCCGCTAGGACGCCGCTGGGGTGCCTCTTACCGAACCGCGATGTCTTTCCGTTCCACGTGACCGTGTTCGTCGGCTGGCGACGAAGCGGTCGCGCGCGGCGGTCACGTCGCCTTTAGGGCAGCCGACCCCGTCGCATTCAAACCGTAGCCGCGGAAACGCTCGACTGTCGTACCGATCTCGTGGTCGGACAGGATGAGCGGCGTGCCGATCTGCCGCGCGACGGCGTATTGCTGGCAGAGCGTCTCCAGTTCGACGGCGAGCCAGAGGGCCTTCTCCAGGCTCGCGCCGGCGGCGATCATTCCATGGTTGGCCAGCAGGCACACATTGCGATCGACGAGGGCCTCCAGCGCCAGCTCCGAGAGGTCCGCTGTCCCGTACGGGGCATAAGGCGCGCAGCGCACGGTCGGGCCGCCGAAGGCCGCAACCATGTAGTGGATCGCTGGGATCGCCTCTCCGCAGATGGCGAAGGCGGTGCAGTAGACCGGATGCGCGTGGACCACCGCTCCGAATTCCGGGCGTGACGCCAGGATGTCGCGGTGGAAGCGCCATTCCGAGGATGGCTTCTGTCCCGACGGGTGCGTGCCGTCGAACGCCAACCGGACGATGTCCTCCGGCCCGGTGCGATCCGTGGGCATGCCGGAGGGCGTGATGAGGAGTGAATCGCCGAAGCGCAGCGACACGTTGCCGGAGGTTCCGCGATTCAGGCCCTGGGCGTCGAGTGCCCGCGCCGCCGCCACGACTTGCTCCCGCGCGATCCGCTCGTCCCTGTCCATGCCCGATCTCCGGAAGGCCCGGTTCCCGGTATGCAGGAAGCCCGGCGCCGTAAAGACGGCGCCGGGCTCATTCTTGTCCGTTCGATGCGACGGGCCGAGCTACTGAGCCAGGACCGGCGCGAGGCTCGCCTCGGGCTTCTTGGTGTAGGCGGCGCGCATCGGCTTCAGGACGAACAGCGCCAGCAGGGCCGCGATGATGTTGAGGGCTGCCGCCGCCAGGAACACCGTGTGCCAGCTTCCCGTCATGGTCGTCAGCACACTGGTATAGGGGACGATGAGGGCCGCCGTGCCTTTGGCCGTATACAGGAGCCCGGCATTGGTGGCGGCGTATTTCGAGCCGAATGTGTCACCGCAGGTCGCCGGGAACAGCGAGTAGATCTCGCCCCATGCGAAGAACACGAGGCCGGTCAGCAGCACGAAGGCGATCGGGTTCTGCCCGAACTGGCTCAGCGCGTAGATGCCGAGGCCCTCGATGGCGAACGACAGGAACATCGTATTCTCGCGGCCGATATGGTCGGAGACCCAGCCGAAGAACGGCCGCGTGACGCCGTTGAGCACCCGGTCGAGTGTCGCCGCGAAGGTCAGTGCCGGCAGCGTGATGCCCAGCAGCGAGACCGGAACATCGGCGATCTTGAAGTCCTTGGCGATCGGTCCGAGCTGCGCGGTGGCCATCAGACCGCCGGCCGCCATCATGACGAACATCGCGTACATGACCCAGAAGATCGGCGTCCGGACCATCTCGGAGGGCTTGAAGTCGCGCTTCGACTGGCTGACGCGGGCGACTTCGGGAACCTGCCCCTTCGCCGGCGACCGCAGGAACAGGGCGATGAGCATCACGATGACGCCCTGCCCGATGCCGAAGTAGAAGAACGCCGCCTCGTAACCCTGCGACTTGATCATCGCCTGGATCGGCACGACCGTGAGTGCCGAGCCGGCGCCGAAGCCCATCGCGGTGATGCCCGCGGCCAAGCCGCGGCGGTCGGGAAACCACTTCAGGGAGTTTCCGACGCACGTCCCATAGACCGCACCCGCACCGGTGCCGCCGATCGCAGCCGCGATGTACAGGACGGTGAGTGAATCAGCGTAGGAATTGATCACCCAGGCGATCGCGCACAGCAGGCCGCCGAACAAGGTGACGATCCGAGGGCCGTATTTGTCGACGAACCAGCCCTCGATCGGAACGAGCCACGTCTCGGTGACGACGAACAGCGTGAACGCGACCTGGATCGCCGCCCGATCCCAGCCGTGACGCTCCTGCATCGGACTGACGAAGAAGGTCCAGCCGTACTGCATGTTGGCGATCATGCACATGCACACGACGCCGAAGGCAAGTTGCAGCCAGCGGCCGCGGCCCGCCGGTTTGACGATGTCGGACATACCGTTCCCTCCTTGGCAGTATTATCGTTGGCATCTTGGCGCGAACCGGACTTATGCCCTGCGGCGGGGGAGCTTGGCAGGGTAAGTTGATCGCGCGTCTTCGAAAAATTCTTGGCCCGCAGGCAAATAAAGTCTCATGTGTTACGGCATTCGCGTCGCCATCAGCAGCGCAAGACTGATGGTCGACGGTATGCCAGCAGGATGGTGCTGATCCTGCGCGACACTGTCAATCGAACCTGCAGAAAAATACACGTTTCCCGCGTGGGATTAAAGCCGCCGACACGAACGTGGGACCGGAGGCGGCGGTCGACGGTTGCCGCTGCACAACTTCCGGAGAGCGAGGGCCGGCAATCGTCACAGGTCTGTGGGACCGGTCCGCAATCGACTAGGATCTTGCCAAGGTTTGCGTTAGTCCCCTTGGGAGCGCACGACAGAAAATGCGTGCGATACATCATGCATATGAGCTGACTGGACGAGGGATGTCGAATTCCGTACCGCTGAGCGTGAAGCCCATCGTCGCCAGCTCCAGTCTCCGGACCTTGGCCTATGAGGCGCTCAAGACGGCCATCACCAACATGGACATCTATGGGCGTCCGGACGAGGTGCGCCTCGACGAGCGGAAGCTGTCACAGGATCTCGGAGTCAGCCGCACACCGGTGCGCGAGGCGCTGACGGTTCTGGAGCAGGAAGGTTTCGTCCGGTCCGAGGCACGGCGCGGCGTCTTCGTGATCAAGAAGAACAAGCGTGAGATCGTCAGTATGATCCACGCCTGGACGGCTCTGGAGAGCATGGCCGCCCGCCTTGCCTGCACCCGCGCCACCGACCCACAGTTGAGGTCGCTCCGCGACGCCTTCCCCGAATTCTTCGAGGGGCAGCCCGCCGAGCACATTGACGAGTACTCGGATGCGAACATCCGTTTCCATCAGCGGATCATCGCGCTGGGTCACTGCGACGCGATCGCCGAACTGACCAGTAATCTCCTGATGCATGTGCGCGGCATTCGCAGCACCGCACTCCGCCAGGGCGACCGGGCGGAGCGGTCGATCCGTGAGCACGTGGCCATCATCTCCGCCCTTGAGGCGCGGGACGCAGACCTGGCCGAGCGCCTCGTGCGCGAGCACGGCCTCGGCTTGGCGCACCACGTCGATACCTACGGCGACTACCTCGACTGATCGACGTCGCCGGACCCGCCATGAAGGGGCGTGTACGGGTCGCCAGATCGTGGTGTGTCGGGACCTCATTTCCCGGGGACGGATCGTCTTATTCCGACCTCTAAAAGGCCGAGGATGACACCGCCGGCCTGCGAGCATGACGGGCCGGCTGCCTCAAATTCAATCGCCCACAAGGGTTGCGGCACTGCACCAATTGAATTTCCGATCTAGGCAGACGCCATGGCACTGGCCTGCCTTCGCACGCATGCAAACCGGCGATTGACGGACCTTCAAGCCCCTTGCCCGCATTCCATGCATGCTTCGCATGGACGGTATTCGTTATCTGGCATACCAGTTTGCAGAGCGATATGACATCTATCGCATCGCAACATAGAGCGGTGGCCGACACCGCGCCGGAGTGCCCGATGATCGCCAGCTTCCTCTTCATCTTCGTCGCCTTCGCAGCCTGCCAGGCCCTCCTGACCGTGAAGTTCGCCGACTTCCTCAGTGCGGCTCCCAAAGCCGGTCGCGCCTCGGTCGCCCAGACCCGCGACGTCGGGTCCGCCAAGCTCGCCTGAGGGTGGCCGTCGTGCGGATGCCGGAGACTGCGTAGGGTTAACGCTTTCCTCAAATTTTACCCGTATGGTCCACGGATCGTTGACCATGCGGCGAGGGAGCAACCGCGTTGGCCCTCGGCATCGCGTCGCGATTCTCGGACGGTCCCTTCGTCCTTCTCGTCTCGGACCGGCCGTCCGAACGGTCGGCGCTGGAACGAGCCATAGGCCTGGTCATGAATTGCCGGGCGCTGGCGCCCGGTGCGCCGCTCCCGGCCGAGCGCCCGCATGTCCTGATCCTGGACCTGCCGCCGACCCACACCGCAAGGCTCCAGGCGTCGCTCGACCATCAGGGTTCCCCGGTTCCCCGCCTCGTTCTCGTGCGCGGAGAGCCTGCGCCGGTCGCACCCCACTTGCGTCAGCTGCCGGCAGCGGCACCGAGGCAGGTCGTCCTGGCGACCGTTTTCGCCATGATCGAGGAGGCGACCCGCTCCGCCGAGATGCGCCAGCGGCGGCTCCTGGAGCGTGTGACCGGTGCCACCGCGATCGTGGCCGACCTGTTCGACAGCGTCGCCCTCGGCGCCAAGCTGCAGCGCGCCGATTTGGATCGCGGCACCGAGCTGGTTCTCGCAGCCGTGTCGGAGGTCGGCATCGGGGCGTGGCTCGCAGAAGTCTGGCGCCACGAGATCGGCGTCTATCAACACACCCTCGGTGTCGCCGGTCACGCCGCGACCTTCGGCGCGCAGATCGGGCTGGGTCGGACCGACCTGACGCGGCTGGTGCGCTCCTCGCTGCTGCACGACATCGGCAAGTCGCGCATCCCCGTCGAGATCCTGAACAAGCCGGGGCCGCTCAATCCCGAGGAGCTGCGGCTGATGCAGCGCCACCCCGACATCGGTGCCGACCTCCTTCGTGCCCAGGGTGACTTCGAGGAGGCGGTGGTCGACGTTGTGCGTCACCACCACGAGCGCCTCGATGGCAAAGGCTATCCCGACAGGCTGGCCGGGCCGGCGATCTCGGACCTAGTGCGGATCGTGACCATCTGCGACGTCTTCTCGGCCCTCACCGAGCGGCGCACGTATCGCCAACCCGCGAGCCCAGCGGAAGCCCTGGCGATCATGGTCGACAGCACGGGCCATCTGGACCTGGATCTCCTACGCGCCTTCGCCCCCTCGATGCTCGGCGGCGAAGCCATGGCCGCCTAACCACGGCCGGCGTGGCGCGGACGCCACGCCGGAGCCGCCGTTGTGTCGATGGAGCCCGTCCGCCGCGCTTTCGCCGCAACCGAGCCGGAGGGAGGCGGCCGCTTCTCCACCGACTCCCGTGCGGACCGACCGTGCCGAAACTCAGCCTCGCCCTCGCCGCCATCCTCCTGATGGCCCTGACCGGATGCGGCGGCCTTTCGGTCACGCCCGACGCCACCGTCGAGACCGCCACCCATACTGCCGTGCTCGACGAAGTCGCGGCCGCGGCGGCGATCTCGGCCTACCGGGTCCAGCACGGCCTGAGTCCCGTCGTGGTCGACCCCACCCTGGTCAAGGCCGCGGCATTCCAGGCCGGCAACAACGCGCGTCACGGCCAGCTCAGCCACGAGATCGGCGGTAGCTTCACGTCGCGCATGGCCTCGGTCGGGCTGGCGAAGTCCTGGGCGGCCGAGAACCTCAGCGCCGGCTCCGAAACTCTTGAACAGGTACTCGACCGCTGGAAGGCGAGCCCCGAGCACAATAAGAACATGCTGCTTCCGCAGATCCGCAGGATCGGCATCGCCCGCGTCGACGCCCCGACAACCCGCTACAAGCGGTTCTGGGCACTCGTGATGGCGGGAACCTGACGATCCCGAATCCATCAGGGGTCCGCGGGCGCCAGATCGACGATCCGCAGCTGTGCCCGCTCCGCGCCGCGCCAGCGGTCGCAGGACAGTGTTCCCGCCACGTGCATCTCTCGCCCGATCCCGTTCAGCAAAGCCAGCCCGAGCGGGCGCTCGGCGGCCCGGAAGCAGATCGCGCCCACGGCCTGCCCATCGCGGCTGCGCAGGCGCGCCCTGACATGCCCCGATCCGACGATGCCGGCATCGACCAGCCGATGGCGGCCCAGGGCAAAGAGCGGCTCGGGCGCCCCCTGCCCATACGGGCCTGCCCGCTGCAGTAGGCGCACCGTCTCCGCCGTGGCACCGCCTGCACTGAGGCTTCCATCGATCAGCAAGGCATCGGCCGCCCGGGACACGGCGACGCTCGCCGCAAGCAGTGTCGCCAATCGGTCCTCGAAGCGCGGGATGTCGTCGGCCCGCAGGGTCACGCCCGCCGCCATGGCGTGGCCGCCGCCCTTGGTGGCGAGCCCGGCCTCGACGCAGGCCCGCACCGCGAGCCCCAGATCGGCCCCCGGGATCGAGCGCCCCGAGCCGGTGGCGCTGCCGTCAGGCCGGATGGCGAAGGCGAAGGCCGGCCGGTGGAAGCGCTCCTTGAGGCGTGAGGCGATCAGCCCGACGACGCCCGGATGCCACTCTTCATTGGCGGTCACCAGCACCGGGCGACCCGGATCGATGGTCAGGATACGGTCCATCTCGGCCTCGGCTTCCACGACCGCCTGCGCCTCGATCGCCTGACGTTCCCGATTGAGCCGATCGAGATCGGCGGCGATCCGGGCCGCCTCGACCGGATCCGACGTGGTGAGCAACCGGGCGCCGAGGGCCGAATCGCCGATGCGACCACCGGCATTGATCCGCGGTCCGAGCACGAAGCCAAGGTGCCACGCCTCCGGAGGTTCACCCAGCGATGCGGCATCCAGCAGGGCCGACAGACCCATACGTCCACGATGGCGCATGACCGTCAGGCCCTGTGTCACGAAGGCCCGGTTGAGGCCGGTCAGCGGCACGACGTCGGCGATGGTCGCGAGCGCCACGAGGTCAAGGGCGTCGGTGAGCTGAGGTTCGGGACGTTCGGGTCCGAAGAAGCCTTCGAGGCGAAGGGTCCGGCTCAACGCCACCAGGGTCAGGAACACGATCCCGGCGGCACAGAGGTGGCCCAGCCCCGAGAGGTCGTCGAGGCGATTGGGATTGACCACGGCGCGGGCCGGCGGCAGCACCTCGGAAGCGGCATGGTGATCGAGGACGATCACGTCGAGCCCGGACTTCTCGGCGTCTTCGAGGGGGCCGTGGCCGCTCGTGCCGCAATCGACGCAGACCAGCAGCGTCGCGCCTTCCGCCGCCAGCGCGGTGATGGCCGCGCTGTTCGGCCCGTAACCTTCAGTGATGCGGTCGGGGATGTGGATCGGCGCCCTCAGGCCCAGCCCGCGGAGGTACCCGGCGAGAAGCGCCGCGCTCGCGGCTCCGTCGACGTCGTAGTCGCCGAACACCGCCACGGTCTCGCCCCGGCGCACCGCTCGGACCAGCCGGCGGACAGCCGCCTCCATGTCGAGGAGCGTGTTCGGATCCGGCATCAGATCCCGCAGCCGCGGCGCCAAGTGGCGGGGCGCGGCCTCCGGAACGATCCCGCGCCCCGCGAGCACGCGGGCGAGCAGTTCCGGCAGACCGTGGGCCTGGACCATCTTGGCGATGTGGTTCTGGACGCTCGCGCCGCCGCAGCGCTCCTGCCAGCGTCGGCCGGTCACGGAGGCGGCGACGCCGAGGAAGGGCGGCGGATCGATCGGGAGCGGGGCGGACGACACGGAGGACATCTTACACCGGGTCAGCGGCGGAATCTTGCGCGCGTCCGTAACAGTGCCGGGGAGCGCGCGCGGGCGCCACAACGAGAAAGGGCGGGCATCGCTGCCCGCCCTCGTACGCGCGACTCGAGCCTGCGGTTCAGAGCGATTTGAGAATGCTGTCGACGACCTTCTTGGCATCGCCGAACAACATCATGGTGTTATCGCGGAAGAATACCTCGTTCTCGACACCCGCGTAGCCGGAGCCCATGCCGCGCTTGATGAACAACACGGTCTTGGCCTTCTCCACGTCGAGGATCGGCATGCCGTAGATCGGCGAGGCCTTGTCGGTCTTGGCGGCCGGGTTGGTGACGTCGTTGGCGCCGATCACGAAGGCGACATCCGCCTGCGGGAACTCGCCGTTGATGTCCTCCAACTCGAACACCTCGTCGTAGGGCACGTTCGCCTCCGCGAGGAGCACGTTCATGTGCCCAGGCATGCGGCCCGCTACCGGATGGATGGCGTACTTCACGTCGACGCCTTCCTTCTTCAGCATGTCCGCCATCTCGCGCAGTGAGTGCTGSGCCTGSGCRACCGCCATGCCGTAGCCGGGSACGATGATCACCCGCTCGGCATTCTTCATGATGTAAGCCGCGTCGTCGGCCGAACCCTGCTTCACCGGACGCGTCTCGACCTGCCCGGAGCCGGCCGCGGCCGTGTCGCCGCCGAAGCCGCCGAGGATCACCGAGATGAACGACCGGTTCATCGCGTGGCACATGATGTAGGACAGGATCGCGCCCGACGAGCCCACCAGCGAGCCGGTGATGATGAGCGCGAGATTGCCCAGGGTGAAGCCGATGCCGGCCGCCGCCCAGCCCGAATAGGAGTTGAGCATCGACACGACCACCGGCATGTCGGCGCCACCGATCGGGATGATGATCAGGCCGCCGAGCACCAGCGAGGCGATGACGATCAGCCAGAACACGGCCTTCGACTCGGTGCCGATGAACAGCGCGAGCAGCAGGACAAGGCCGGCGGCCAGCAGCGCGTTGATCAGGTGGCGCTGCGGCAGCATGATCGGCTTGCCGGACATCCGACCGTCGAGCTTCGCAAAGGCAATCACCGAACCCGTGAAGGTAATGGCGCCGATGGCGACGCCCAGGCCCATCTCGAACAGCGACTGCTTGTGATAGTGGCCGTTCTCGATGATGCCGAAGGCCTGCGGCGCGTAGAGGGCGCCCGCTGCCACGAACACCGCCGCGAGGCCGACCAGCGAGTGGAAGGCCGCCACGAGCTGCGGCATCGCGGTCATCGACACGCGCTTGGCGATCACCGCGCCGGCGCCGCCGCCGATACCGAGGCCGAGCAGCACCAGGATCCAGGCGCCGAACCCGGCCGGCGGATGCCCGACCAGGGTGGTCAGGATCGCGAGCCCCATGCCGACCATGCCGTACAGGTTGCCCTGACGGGAGGTGGTGGGGTGCGAGAGCCCCCGCAGCGCCATGATGAACAGGACGCCGGAGACGATATAGAGAAGGGAGGAGACGTTCTCTGACACGAGCTCAGCCCTTCTTCTTGTACATGCTGAGCATGCGCTGCGTGACGAGGAAGCCCCCGAAGATATTCACGCTGGCAAGCACGATGCCGATGAAGCCGAAAAACCGGGCGAGGCCGGTGCCCTTCTCGATCAGCGGGACGCCGACCGCGAGGATCGCGCCGACGATGATCACCGACGAGATCGCGTTGGTGACCGACATCAGCGGCGTATGGAGCGCCGGGGTCACCGACCAGACGACGTAATAGCCGACGAAGATCGCCAGAACGAAGATCGCCAGACGGAAGACCGTCGGATCCACGGCGCCGCCGGTTGCTGCGCTCAATCCGTGACCCATGCCGTCGGCGATGACCTGGGCCTGATCGGCGGCGTTGCGCGCCACCGCGGCCGCCGCGCGGGCGGCATCGGCGAGCACGCGGGCCTGATCGGCCGCCTGATCGGGAGGGACGATGACGGTTGCCATTCTGCTACTCCTCTCGACCGGACTTCACTGCGTGCCGGCCGGAGCGGCCTTGCCGGCCTCCGGCTTGGCAAGGCCGACGGACGCGGCTTCCGAGGCCGGACCCTCGCTCTTGGGCTGGAAGGATGCGTGCACGACCGATCCATCACGGGTGAGGTTGGTGGCCTTCACCAGTTCGTCGTCCCACTTGACGGCCAGCGCCTTCGTCTCCTTGTCGATCAAGGTCTCGACGAAGGCGTAGAGGTTGCGGGCGTAGAGGCTCGATGCCGTCGCGGCGAGGCGCCCCGGCACGTTGACGTGACCGACGATCTTCACGCCACGGTCGTTGACCACGACCTCGCCGGCCTTCGCGCCGGCGACGTTGCCGCCGCGCTCGACAGCCAGATCCACCAGCACCGAGCCCGGCTTCATCGAGGCCACCATCTCCTCTGAGACGAGCTTCGGCGCCGGGCGCCCCGGGATCAGCGCCGTGGTGATCACGATATCCTGCTTGGCGATGTGGCCCTTGACCAGCTCCGCCTGCTTGGCCTGATAGCCCGCCGACATCTCCTTGGCGTAGCCGCCCGCGGTCTCGGCCTGCTTGAACTCGTCGTCTTCGACCGCGACGAACTTCGCGCCGAGGGACTCCACCTGCTCCTTGGTGGCGGGGCGGACGTCGGTCGCAGTGACGACGGCGCCGAGGCGACGGGCCGTGGCGATAGCCTGGAGGCCGGCGACGCCGACGCCCATGACGAACACCCGCGCTGCCGGCACCGTGCCGGCAGCGGTCATCATCATCGGCATGGCCCGGCCGTATTCGGCGGCGCCGTCGACAACGGCGCGATAGCCCGCGAGATTCGCCTGGGACGAGAGGACGTCCATCACTTGCGCGCGAGTGATGCGCGGCATCAGCTCCATCGCGAAGCCGTCGATCCCCGCATCGGCCATCGCCTTCAGCGCGCTCTCGTTGCCGTAGGGATCCATGATCGCGATCACGGAGGTGCCGCGCTTGAAATGCGGAAGTTCCTCGGCGCTCGGCCGGCGCACCTTGAGGACTAGATCGGCATCGCGCGCCGCGTCGGCCGCGCTTCCGGCAACGCTGGCACCGGCGGCTTCGTACTCAGCGTCCAGGAAACCGGCCTTCTGGCCCGCCCCGGATTGCACGATGACGTCGGCGCCGAGCGACTTGAACTTCTTGACGGTCTCGGGAACCGCGGCCACGCGCGGTTCCGCGGAGTCCGTCTCGGACAGCACAGCAATGCGCATGCGAGGTTTCCCCTGGATAAGCTCGGCCCTCCGAATGCGCGAAACGGCGACGCTTTTCGAGGGGCGGATCTACGATACAGCGAAGGAACCGGTGGGAATGTAACTTGCGCCCAATTTAATTGACGGCCACGAATATCCTATCCGCTCGCGTGCCTGCGAGCGGAGCCGTCACCTCTGGGCGGTCAGCTGCGTCCGTCCCGTCGGCTCACGCGAAGAAGAGATAGAGGACCAGGAGAATGCCGACGACCAGCGGCCCCCGCCAGCCAACGGCAGGCGCCAGAGCGCCGACGGCACCGGCCGCTCCGGAGGCGATCACGCCCACGATCGCCAGCAGCCACGCTTCGCGGATGCCGCCGATAGCCAGGGCCAACACCCAGCAGATCACGACGCCGGTGGCGATTTCGACGAACCGGACGAAGCCGCGGTAGGTCTGCTCGTGAGTCCTCGCATCCATCGCCGGGCTGTAGGTGTGCCCGGCCACCGTGTCACTCTCGGCCATCGTGCGCTCGTTTCCCTAAGACGCGACTTCTTGCGGTCCCGTCGGGATGTAGCTCAAGCTCTTACCTGCCGCAATCGGACGCACGCAAGTTGATCGCTCTCCCGGTGGATGCCCGGGCCGGGTCACGCCGGCTGCGGCAGTCCGGCCTCGGCGAGCGCGCGACCCTGCCGCTCGGCGAGTTTGTCCAGGGAAAAGTGCTCGATCTCAGCCTCGAACAACCGGTGGTAGTTCAGTTCGGACTTCAGGTGGAGAAACACGGCGCCGAGACCCACGGCCGCCCGATCCATGAACACGAATTCCTGCGGAACGGTCACGGGTCCGCGCTCTTTGAGCGCCTGATGCACCTGGAAGGCCTGCCGGCGGCCGTATTCGCCCGGCTTGACACCGTCCGCCACGGTTCGGGTGCGATCCTCGAGCAGTGGCCCGTAAATGAAACGCGCCCAGATGTTCAGGATCTCGATCTTCTCATTGTCGAGATTCTTGAACCCCCAGACTTCGTAGGCATGGACGATGCGGGCATTGTCGTTCTCGAGAAGGCCGCGATAGAGGTCGACGACGCCGCCGACGAAACGCGGATGGAAGATCCGCACGCAGCCATAGTCGAGGAGATTGATCCCGGCAGCTTCGCCCGCCTCCGAGAAGACGGTGTAGTTTCCGAGATGGGGATCGCCGTGAATCACCGCGGCGCGGCTGAACGGATGCCACCACGCCTTGAACATCGCTTGGGCGATGCGGTTGCGGATCTCGACCGGCTCCTCGGCGAACCCGAGGATCCGGTCACCGTCCAGCCAGCCCAGCGTGAGCAGGCGCTTGGTTGACAGATCGGGGTGAACGCGCGGCACCCGCACCGCCGCGATGTCCTTCAGCACGGCGCCGTAAAGGGCCGCGTGCTTGGCCTCGCGCTCGTAGTCGAGCTCCTCGCGCACACGGGCGCCGATCTCCTTGGCGATCTCGCGGGTGTCGAGCCAGCTGTTCATGCGCCTGTGGAGCGCGAAGGCGACCTCCAGCTGCTTCAGATCGGCTTCCACCGCCGATTGCATGTCCGGATACTGGAGCTTGCAGGCAAGCCGATCACCGCCCTTCGAGGTGGCGCGATGAACCTGCCCCAGGGAGGCGGCGGCGGCGGGCTTGAGGTCGAAGCTTCCGAACCGCGCCTGCCAGCCCGCGCCCAGCTCGGATTGCATCCGCCGCCGGACGAAGGCCGCGCCCATCGGCGGTGCGTCCGCCTGGAGCTTCTGCAGTTCGGCCGCGTATTCGGGCGGCAGCAGGTCCGGCACGGTGGCCAGCAACTGGGCCACCTTCATGATCGGACCCTTCAGGCCGCCCAGCGCTTGTGCGAGGGCGGCCGCGTTGGTGGTGCCTTCCTTCCCGAACAAGCGGGACATGGCCATCCGGGCGGCGACGCCGCCGACATTGGCGCCCACGCTGGCGTAGCGCCCGGCACGGGCGGAGAAGCGGTTGGCTTCGCGATCGGTCTCGGCCATCTCTCGATCTGCTTGTCTGCTGTCGAAACGCAGATAAGCCGCGCTCCGGTCCGAACCAGGGGCGTGGGTCCCTGCGCCGCGGGGCGCAGGGCCGCGAAGCGCACGCGTCCGGTCAGGCCTGTCCTTCCATGCCCTCCAGCTCGGCGATCATCCCCTCGATCATCCCGAGCCCGATCTGCCAGAAGCCCGGGTCCTTGGCGTCGAGGCCGAAGGGGGCGAGCAGCTCGCCATACGGCTTCGAGCCGCCGGCGGAGAGCAGCGCGAAATACCGCTCCACGAAGCCCCCCTCGGCCCGGGCATAGACACCGTAGAGCGAGTTCACGAGGCAGTCGCCGAACGCATACGCGTAGACGTAGAACGGCGAGTGGATGAAGTGCGGGATGTAGGCCCAGAACGGCTCGTAACCGGAATCGAGCGTGATGGCCGGGCCGAGGGATTCCGCCTGCACCGACAGCCACAGGGCATTGATCTGATCGGTGGTCAGCTCGCCCTTTGCGCGGGCGAGGTGGACCTTCCGCTCGAACGAGTAGAAGGCGATCTGGCGTACCACCGTGTTGATCATGTCCTCGACCTTGGCGGCGAGCATGGCCCGGCGCTGGGTCGTGTCGGTGGTGGCGGCGAGCAACTTGCGGAAGGTCAGCATCTCGCCGAACACGCTTGCCGTCTCAGCGAGCGTCAGGGGGGTCGGCGCCATCAGCGCGCCGTTCGGGCCAGCCAGAACCTGGTGGACGCCGTGGCCGAGCTCATGGGCGAGCGTCATCACGTCCCGCGGCTTGCCCTGATAATTGACCAGCACGTAGGGGTGTACCGACGGCACGGTCGGGTGCGCGAAGGCGCCCGGGGCCTTGCCGGGGCGGGTGGGCGCATCGATCCAGCGCTCATCAAAGAAGCGCCGCGCGATTCCCGCCATCTTCGGCGAGAACGCGTCGTAGGCCGACAGCACCGTGTCGCGGGCCTCGGTCCAGGGAATCGTCCGCTGCTCGACCTTCGGCAGCGGCGCATTGCGATCCCAGTAAGGCAGCGAAGCCTGCCCGAACCACTTGGCTTTCAACGCGTAGTAGCGGTGAGACAGGCGCGGATAGGCCGCCCTCACGGCGTCGACCAGGGCCTCCACCACCTCCGGCTCGACTCGGTTCGACAGGTGACGGGCTTCGGCCACATCCTTGAAGCCGCGCCAGCGGTCGGAGATCTCCTTGTCCTTGGCCAGGGTGTTGGTGATCAGCGTGAACACGCGCAGCTGACTACGAAGCACCCCGCTGATCGCCCCGGCGGCCTCCCTGCGGATGGCTCCGTCCGGATCCTGGAGCTTGTTGAGGGTCGGCTCCAGGGGCATCTCCTCGCCCTGGACTATAAATCGCAGGGAGGCGATCGTCTCGTTGAACAGCCGGTCCCAGGCGGCATTCGACGTCACCGACTTCTCGAGGAACAGCTTCTCGGTGCGATCGTCGAGCTGATGCGGCTTCTCCCGGCGCAGGTCCTCGATCCAGGGCGCGAAGCCGGCGAGCGGCCCGTCCGCCATCACGCCGTTCATCGTCGCATCGTCGACCCGATTCAGCTCTAGGGCGAAGAACAGGAGATCCGCGGAGGCGCTGGTCAGGCGCTCGCGGGTGTCGCCATAGAACTTGGCCCGCGCCTCGTCCGTGGTGTCGCCGGAATAGACGAGACCCGCGAAGGACATCAGCTTGCCCAGCAGATCCTCGATCCCCTCGTAGGTGCGCACCGCCTCGGCCAGCCGCGCGGAGGCGTCCGGTCCCGCGGCGAGGTCGGCGATGCGGCCGGCATAGGCCTCAGAGAACCGGCGGCACTCCTCCTCGGCGCGTGTCATGTCGCCGGAGAATTTCGGGTCATCGAGGCCGGAATAGAGGTCCGAGAGATCCCATTCCGGAAGATGGCCGAGGTCGGCGGCCTTCGCGGCGGCGCGCGCGGCGCTGACGCCCTCCGGCAGACGGACGTTCACCGGCGAGGCGGTGTGGCTCGGCATCATGTCGTGCAATCCTTTCAGCGGCTCTGCCCCCTAGCCTGATATCGAGCGTGCCGCCACGCGTTCAACGCGGCCGCGTCGCCCGTTTGCCGGGCAACGGACGACGAGCCGACGCAAACGTCGTTAAGCGGCACTTTACGTCTGTGGGTCACGCTCCGGCTCGAAACGAAACAGTCGCCGAATCGGAGCCCGCGGGCGGGGATGACCCCATGTGGCGCGTCCGGCCTTCGCGCGGCGTTCAGGGAGCCGTCATGTCCGCCACCGTGCTCATCGTGGATGACGATCCGGTCCAGCGGCGCCTCGCCGAGGCGGCGGTGCGCCGTTTCGGCTACGAGCCGCGGGTCGCCGAAACAGGGGCGGACGCGCTGACCCTGCTGAAAACCGAGGGCGCGGACGTCGTGCTCCTCGACCTCGTCATGCCGGGCCTCGACGGACTTGGGGTCCTGGCCGAGATGCGCAAAGGCGGCCTCGCCACCCCGGTCATCGTCCAGACCTCCAACGGTTCCATCGACACGGTGGTCAGCGCCATGCGCGCCGGCGCTGTCGACTTCGTGGTCAAGCCCGCCGGTGCGGAGCGGCTGCAGGTGTCGATCAAGAACGCCCTGCGGGTCGATACGCTGGAGGAAGAGGTGCGCCGTATGCGCCGCCGCGCTTCCGGAGTGCTGACCTTCAAGGATCTCACCTCCAAGAGCCCCGACATGGAGCGGGTGATCCGTCTGGCCGAGCGGGCCGCGAAGTCGAACATCCCGGTCCTGATCGAGGGCGAGTCCGGCGTTGGCAAGGAGGTGCTGGCCCGGGCGATCCAGGGTTCCGGCGATCGGCGCGGAAAGCCGTTCGTGACGGTCAATTGCGGGGCGATCCCCGAGAACCTCGTGGAATCGACCCTGTTCGGCCACGAGAAGGGGGCGTTCACGGGCGCCACCGAGAAGCATGCCGGCAAGTTCGTCGAGGCCTCCGGCGGCACGCTGTTCCTCGACGAGATCGGCGAGCTGCCGCTGGACGCACAGGTCAAGCTGCTCCGCGCCCTTCAGGAAGGCGAGGTCGATCCCGTCGGCGGCAAGCGCTCCGTCCGGGTGGATATCCGCCTCGTCTCGGCGACCAACCGGTCGCTCCTCGACCTCGTCAAGCAAGGCAAGTTTCGCGAGGATCTCTATTATCGCCTGAACGTGTTCCCCATGACTCTGCCACCCCTGCGGGCGCGGCGCGAGGACATTCCCGATCTGGTGCGCTCGTTCTGCGCGCGGTTCTCTGCCGAGGAGGGCAAGCGGGTGCGGGCCATCACCCCGGAGGCGATGGCGCTGCTCACGCGCTATCCATGGCCGGGCAACGTCCGCCAGCTGGAAAATGCCCTGTTCCGGGCCGTCGTGCTCGCGGACGGCGACGAGCTGACGGTTGCTGAGTTTCCGCAGATCGCCGCGCAGGTCGAGGGATTCGACGTCCGGATTCCGCCGGCCCCGGTTCAGCCTCAGATGCCGGCCTATGCGCCCGAGCCGGTCCGCGAGATCGTGCGCGTCGAGGTGCGCGATCCGCACGCCATGTCTCTCGTCACGGAGGAGACGGGCGAGATGAAGCCGATGGACGTGCTGGAGGCGGAGATCATTCGCTACGCGCTCCAGTTCTATCGCCAACGGATGTCGGAGGTCTCGCGCCGCCTCGGCATCGGACGGTCGACGCTCTATCGCAAGCTCAAGGATCTGAGCCTGGAAGGCGACGAAAAGACTGAGGATGCCGCCTGATCGACAGGCGAGTGCGCTAACGCACCGGCCGACTTAAGCCGCTGCGATGTCGACGATCATTCGGCATTTCTGTTCGCTGCCGACGGAAGATTAGCTAGAACAATCCGTATGCAGCATTGAAAATGACACATTCATCTGCATGACCGGCATTCTATTCGCGACGACTGCGGTTGCTGATCGCCACGCTTGCGCGGATAATCACAATCTGAGCGTGCGGTCCTGCCGCCGCCCCCCGGGAGATCACGATGCGCGTCCCGCGCTCCAGCCTTATCGCGCTGGCCGCACTCCTCACCGGCACGCTGGCCTCGGCCGGTGCTCCCCGCGCCGAGACGGTCTCCCTGGACCAGCCGCCGGCTGATGCACCCGCGTCGCAGCCGCTGATGCCGGCCGCGCCGGCAGGCCCTCCGGACTCGGTCTCGACGGCGCTTCCCGATTACAAGCCGGAGACGTCACCCGCGGAGCCCGCGACGGCCCCTGCGGCAGCTGCCCCGGTCGCTCCGACAGATCCCCTCGGCGCCGCGATCTTCGCGCGCGTCTCGGATTCCGCGCCGCTTCTGC
Organism: Methylobacterium sp. P3_A11; assembly: GCF_056403155.1. Classification (NCBI taxonomy): domain Bacteria; kingdom Pseudomonadati; phylum Pseudomonadota; class Alphaproteobacteria; order Hyphomicrobiales; family Methylobacteriaceae; genus Methylobacterium; species Methylobacterium sp. P3_A11. The sequence goes on along the minus strand of NZ_JBFUGA010000015.1, from coordinate 1,413 downwards.
TGCGCCTGACCGGCAAGGAACGCGATGCGATCCGGGCGTTCTACGAGGCCCGAGCCTACAAGCCGCTCTGGATCGCTGGCGGTACCTGGAGCGAAACCGCGAAGGCCGTTTCGGCGCGGCTGGCAGCTGCGGCCGATGACGGTCTCGACGGCCGCGCCTACCCGACCCCGACCCTCGCCGACAAGCCGGACGAGAAGGCGGTGGCCGATGCCGATCTCCGTCTGTCCGCGGCGGCCGTGCTCTATGCTCGGGATGCGCGCGGCGGCCGGATCAATCTGGCGTCGATCTCCCGGTTGATCACGCCGCATCTCGACCTGCCCGCCGGGAACGAGGTGCTGGCCAAACTCGGTGAATCCGGGGCGAAGGCCGGCGACGTCCTCCAGGCCTACAATCCCGCGACGCCGGGCTATCGGGCTCTGAAGGCGCGGCTCGCGGCCCTGCGCGGCCCGGCGCCCACGGCCGTCAAGCCGCTGCGCCTGCCAGCTGGTCCGGCCCTGCGCGTCGGCATGCGCGACGCGCGCGTGGCGCTGCTGCGGGCGCATTTCGATCTCGAAAGCCGCCCGTCCGGGACCTTCGATCGGGGGCCGGGCGAGCCGGAGGAATACGATAGCGTCGTCGCCGATGCGGTCGCCAAGTTCCAGCGCGGCCGCGGCCTGCCGGGCAACGGTGTCCTGAATGTCCAGACCGTGCTCGCCCTCGCCGATGCCGGACGCGCGGCGCGTCCGACCGGCGGGGAGTCCGAACTGATCGTCAACATGGAGCGCTGGCGCTGGCTGCCGGGCGAACTGGGATCGGATTACATCCTGGTCAACGTTCCGGAATACCGCCTGCGCGCCTACCGGGGCGGTGTCCTGCGGGACGAGGCCCGGGTCATTGTGGGCAAGCCGGAATCGCGCACGCCTCTGTTCTCGGGGCTGATGGAATACGCGGTCGTCAACCCGTCTTGGTATGTTCCGCCTTCGATCCTGAAGACGATGGCGCCGAAGCTCGCCGGCTACGGCGGCAAGACCTGGGGCGGCTACGAGGTCGTGCGCCGCGGCGGCCACGTCTCGCTGCGCCAGCCTCCGGGTGAGCGGAATGCGCTGGGCTTCATCAAGTTCATGTTTCCGAACCAGCACGCCGTCTACCTGCACGATACGCCGAATCGCTCGCTGTTCTCCGCATCGAAGCGGGACTTCAGCCACGGCTGTGTGCGCGTCGACGATCCGTTCCGCCTCGCCGACGTGGTGCTCCCGGATTGGTCCGAGGACCGGCTGAAGAAGCTGATCGGCAAGGGGGAGCGCACGATCCGTCTTCCGGAGAAGCTGCCGGTCCACCTCGCTTACTTCACCGCCTACGTGGACGATGGCGGCACCTACCGCACGCTTCCGGACCTCTACGGCTACGATGCGCCGATGCGCGCAGCTCTCGGGC